>NZ_KV838100.1:45071-69204 GCF_001838645.1 Neisseria sp. HMSC70E02
AAAACCGCCAGCCTTTGGTATTGGCAGTATTGTATGAAGCCGGCAGGACCAACAACCGCCTGGCTTCCATCTGGAACGCCATGCCAATGACGGCAGGAAAAGTGAAACTGGATCAGCCGTTCAATGCCGCATCACTGTTGCCGCGCAACCTGCGTTACTACCGCTTTGCCGGTTCGCTGACCACGCCGCCATGTACCGAGGGCGTATCATGGTTGGTGTTGAAGTCTTATGACCACATCGACCAGGCGCAAGCGGAGAAATTCACCCGCGCCGTTGGTTCGCACAACAACCGCCCTGTACAGCCGCTGAATGCACGGGTGGTTATTGAATAAGCGGTAACGCCACGCAATAGAAAAGCAGCCTGCACTTTGAAGGTGTTTCAAAGTGCAGGCTGCTTTTTTTTGGGTGTAGGGTGGGGATTTATGCCCACGCGGTTTCAGGCTGCCTTGGGGCATAGAACGCGTGGGCAACAAGTGTCCACCCTACGCTTGCTACATACCTTACACGGGCTACGCTTGCTTTTGCATTTCGCAAAATAACGCCTGAATTACCTTATCTACTTCTGTTATATACTTCTCAACATCCTTAGGTTTAATTGTTTTTGTACTATGGTTTCCACTTCCTCCAATATTATTATTTTTATCTGCATGATGGACAATAGAATGTCTTCTTTGAAAAAAACCTTCTAATATTTGAGCTTCTGAGTCAGAAATATTCACAAAAATTTCTAAATCTGTTATTTCTTTTTTTAGTTGACCAACATTATTAATTGTGAATTTTGAATCTATATATTGTTTGACAGAGTCTTGGATTATCTCCCTAATTGTTGTGTCAGGTTCAAAATTAAGTAATTCCCCTAAATAAAATTTATCAGATCTATCTTTTTTTTTCTCTGACCATAACGGCACTCTATCATTAATAAATTTAGCATCTTTCGTGGGCCATATAATAATTGCTAAACCCCGCATTACTTCTTCTAGAGATGCATGCAAAAATACAACTGAAGAACGTAATATATCTGTATGTAAAACAGACTTTCTCCCCTTTTTCTTTTCTGTTCCTAGATTTTTATAAATCTGAATTAGTGATTCTACTCTCTCTTTATTTTTTTGATATGTACTAACAACTTCATCAAAATTGGACATAACTGAAACCTCAATAATTACTATATAAAATCAAAAGCATAAATTTTACGCCCCAAACAACAACCCTTCCTTAATCCCCCGAATTCTATCACGAATTACCGCCGCCTCTTCAAACTGCAAATCCCTGGCCGCCTGCTGCATGGCTTTTTCCAGTTTGGCGATTTCTTTAATCGCATCTTCTTCATTGTGAATCTCGCCGACTTTAACTTTGTTTTTGCCTTTCAGACGACCTTTGCCGCCGTCTTCTTCGTGGTACACGCCGTCGATGATGTCTTTGACTTGTTTTTTAATCTGTTGCGGTACGATGCCGTGTTCTTCATTGAATTTAATCTGTTTTTCGCGGCGGCGTTCGGTTTCGTCGATGGCAGCTTTCATGGAGTCGGTGATTTTGTCGGCGTACAGGATGGCGACGCCGTTCACGTTGCGCGCGGCGCGGCCTATGGTTTGAATCAGGCTGCGGTGGGAGCGCAGGAAGCCTTCTTTGTCGGCGTCGAGGATGGCGACGAGGGAGACTTCGGGGATGTCCAAGCCTTCACGCAAGAGGTTGATGCCGACGAGTACGTCAAACAGTCCGAGCCGCAAATCTCTAATGATTTCAACGCGCTCTACGGTGTCGATGTCGCTGTGCAGGTAGCGCACTTTGATGCCGAGTTCGCTGTAATAGTCGGTGAGTTGTTCCGCCATGCGTTTGGTGAGGGTGGTAACGAGTACGCGTTCGCCTTTTTGGATGCGGTCGTTGATTTCGCTCATTAAATCGTCGACTTGGGTGGCGACGGGGCGGATGATGATTTTGGGGTCGACCAGCCCTGTGGGGCGGACGACTTGTTCGACCACTTGTCCGGCGTGTTCTTCTTCGTATTTGGCGGGGGTGGCGGAAACGAAGATGGTTTGCGGCATGACTTTTTCAAATTCGTGGAATTTGAGCGGGCGGTTGTCGCGGGCGGAAGGCAGGCGGAAGCCGTAGTCCACGAGGTTTTGCTTGCGCGAGGCGTCGCCTTTGTACATGCCGCCGATTTGGGTAACGGTAACGTGGCTTTCGTCGATGAACATGATGGCGTTGTCGGGCAGGTAGTCCATCAGCGTGGGCGGCGGTTCGCCTTCTTTTTTGCCGGAGAAGTGGCGGGAGTAGTTTTCGATGCCTTTGCAGAAGCCCATTTCGTAGAGCATTTCGAGATCGAAGCGGGTGCGCTGTTCGATGCGTTGTTGTTCGACGGGGCGTTGTTCGCGGGCAAAAAATTCGATGCGTTCGCGCAGTTCTTCTTTGATGGATTCGCAGGCGCGCAAGACGGTATCGCGCGGGGTAACGTAGTGGCTGGACGGGAAGACGGTGTAGCGTCCGACGCGTTGGTGCAGGCTGCCTGAAAGCGGGTCGAACATATCGAGGCGGTCGATTTCGTCGTCAAACAGGCTGATGCGCAAGGCGTTTTCGGAGCTTTCGGCAGGATACACGTCAATCACGTCGCCGCGCACGCGGAAGCTGCCGCGTTTGAAGTCCAAATCGCCGCGTTCGTATTGCATGGAAACGAGCGTGGCGATGATGTCGCGCTGCTCGATGGTGTCGCCTTCTTTGACGGACAACACCATTTGTTGATACTCGGTCGGGTCGCCGATACCGTAAATGGCGGACACGGTGGCGACGATAATCACGTCGTCGCGCGTCATCAGGTTTTTGGTGGCGGAAAGGCGCATCTGCTCGATGTGTTCGTTGATCGCGCTGTCTTTTTCGATGAACAAATCGCGGCTGGGCACATAGGCTTCGGGCTGGTAATAGTCGTAGTAGGAGACGAAATATTCCACTGCGTTTTCGGGGAAAAACTCGCGCATTTCGGCGTAAAGCTGGGCGGCAAGGGTTTTGTTGTGCGCCATGATGATGGCGGGGCGGCCGCTTTGGGCGATGACGTTGGCCATGGTGTATGTTTTGCCCGAACCGGTTACGCCGAGCAGGGTTTGATAGGCCAGGCCGTCTGAAAGCCCTTCGAGCAGACCGGCAATAGCGGTAGGCTGGTCGCCTGCGGGTGGGAAGGGTTGGTGGAGTTTGAAGGGGGAATTTGGGTATTGGATGACTTCCATATTGCCGCCTGTTTTCGGTTCGGGGAAAAGGGAAATTATAGCAAAAAGGTCGTCTGAATATTTTCAGACGACCTATCTATTTCTTGATGGTAGGCAAGTCAGAACAAAGGTAATGCCAACCCGATTTCCACTACGCTATAATAGCGGACTCCCATTTTAGCCTAAGAGCAACTGCCATGAACGATTATCCCGATACGTCGTCTGAAGACCGCGAAGTCAGCGCGTTGTCGCTGCCGCCGCATTCTATGGAGGCGGAGCAATCCGTTTTGGGTGGTCTTTTGCTCGAGAATTCGGCTTGGGACAGAATCGCCGATGTAGTTACCGGTGAAGACTTCTACCGACACGAACACCGCCTGATTTTCCGCGCCATCGCCAATCTGATTAACGAAAGCCGTCCTGCCGACGTGATTACCGTTCAGGAGAGTTTGGAGCGCAATGAGGAACTAGAGGCGGCGGGTGGATTCAATTATCTGATTACCTTGGCGCAGAACACGCCGTCTGCTGCGAATATCCGCCGCTATGCCGAAATCGTGCGCGAGCGTTCCATCATGCGCCAGCTTGCCGAAGTCGGTACCGAAATTGCCCGTAGCGCCTACAATCCGCAAGGCAGGGATGCGGGACAGCTTTTGGATGAAGCGGAAAACAAAGTATTCCAAATTGCGGAAAGTACGGCTAAATCCAAACAGGGCTTTCTCGAAATGCCTGCGCTTTTGAAGGAAGTGGTCGAGCGCATCGACATGCTTTATTCACGCGACAATCCCGATGAAGTGACCGGCGTGTCGACAGGGTTTATCGACTTGGATAAAAAAACCTCGGGTCTCCAGCCGGGCGATTTGATTATTGTGGCAGGTCGTCCGTCTATGGGTAAAACTGCCTTTTCGATCAATATCGCCGAACACGTTGCCGTAGAGGGTAAGCTGCCTGTTGCCGTATTCTCTATGGAGATGGGCGGCGCGCAACTGGTGATGCGTATGCTGGGTTCCGTGGGCAGGCTTGACCAAAGCGTTTTGAAAACAGGTAGATTGGAAGATGAACATTGGGGTCGTCTGAATGAAGCAGTAGTCAAGCTTTCCGATGCGCCTATGTATATTGACGAAACACCGGGCTTGACTGCGCTCGAATTGCGCGCCCGCGCCCGTCGTCTTGCACGCCAGTTCAACGGAAAATTGGGCTTAATCGTGATTGACTACCTGCAATTGATGGCAGGTTCAGGCCGTTCGGACAACCGCGCCTCTGAACTCGGCGAAATTTCGCGTTCCCTCAAAGCCTTGGCGAAGGAGCTGCAAGTTCCCGTCATTGCTTTGTCACAGTTGAGCCGTACCGTAGAGCAGCGTACCGACAAGCGCCCAATGATGTCCGACTTGCGGGAGTCCGGTGCCATCGAGCAGGATGCCGACCTGATTATGTTTATGTACCGCGACGAATACTATAACCAAGAATCGCCAATGAAAGGCCTTGCGGAATGTATTATCGGTAAACACCGTAACGGTCCCGTCGGGAAAGTATTCCTCACTTGGATGGGACAATTTACCAAATTCGACAATGCAGCCTACATTCCCGAATCCGCATTGATGGAAGATTGAGACAAATCAGTCTAAAAACCAAGCAAATTTCATATTTTATTAGGCAATTCATCCCAATATCGTTTAGAATGAGCCAAACCGCATAATTACCGGCGATAAAAACATTCTAAGCCGGATGATAAAACACATTACTTAACTCTAGACGTTTTTACTACTCATGTACGCACAACAAAAAGGTTTTACCTTAATCGAATTGTTGGTCGTGATCGCTATTACCGCCATCATGGCCACCATCGCCCTTCCCAATATGAGCGAATGGATTGCCTCCCGCCGCGCTGCCAGTCAGGCAGAGCAGGTGGCAAACCTCTTGCGTTTCGCACGAGCCGAAGCAGTCCGCCTCAATCTCCCTGTCTATGTCTGTCCCGTACAAATCAGAAAAAACGGGATTCCAGACAATAAATGTGATACCAAATACAATCAAAGTGGCATCTTGGCCTATGCTGATAAGAGTGGTGATGTTAACTACAATGATGATAGGGCAGATATTTTCCTGCGCACTATTGTCTTGAACGCTAAGGATGCGAATAAAGTCACCTATCAATTTGACCATGTCAAATTCGGTGGCAAAGACTCTGATTCACAGCCTGTTTTTTGGGCATTTCAACCGAATGGTACTTTTGGCTATTCCGTCAAGAAACCCAGTAAAAAATCTGATTTTACCTACTCAGACGGCTATATCAAAATCAGCATGACCGATTCCGCCGCAACTACAGAAAGCACCAAAAAGTCTCGTGCCAGCATTGTGTTGGTCGACAGTAGCGGACGAGTGGAAATCTGCGCCAAGTCAGATTCACGTGATCTCTGCAAATATGCAGAATCTAAAGCAAAATCCAATAAACAACCCTAACAATAAAATATAGCTCTATGAAACCCATGACATTACGTACAAAAGGTCGTCTGAAAACGAGCGAATCCAGATTCGCCAAAACGAGATCGGTAAGTTTTTCTAAGCCATATCAATCAGGTATGACTTTAATTGAAGTTTTGGTCGCCATGTTTGTCCTTGCAATCGGCGTTCTCGCTCTGCTTGCCATCCAACTGCGTACCGTTTCCAGCGTACGCGAAGCGGAAGGACAGACTATCGTATCGCAACTTACCCAAAATTTAGTGGAAGGGATGTTGATTAATCCGAGGCTTGTAGAATGCCCAACCCCTAAACAGGGAGCAACCAATAGCAGGAATGGTAGGGGGTGGTGTAAAAATTATAAGGATTATTACACCACATACGGTGATTCCTCTACTGAGCCATTGAAAAAAGGACCGCTGAAAGAGGAAGAGAGTATGAAAAAAGAAGAGTTGGCTAAAGCACAGCTTGGTAAATTTCATGACGAACTGAAAGCAGCTCTTCCTGACTCTGCGTTCTACTACTCAGTATGCCAAGATAGTTTGAACAAGGAAGCTACTTATGACGGAACTTTCCACGAAAATTGCGATAAAAAAACAGATGCTGATACCGTTATCAAAGTCTTATGGCTTAAAGATTTAGAAGGCGGTAAAGCCGCAAGTGACGTCAAAACATATGAAGATTCCATCATTTACACCTACCAAGTACGCGTAAGGGAAAAATAATGAATAATAAAAACCGCCCACACATTCCGGTAAAAGCAGGTATGCAAGGCTTCAGTCTGATTGAATTCCTTGTGGCAAGCGCATTGAGCATGATAGTCCTGCTGGCTGTCAGCTCCAGTTATTTTACTGCACGCAGTTTGAACACTGCTGCCACTGCACGCTTAAATGTTCAGCAAGATTTGCGCAACGCGTCTAATCAGATCGTACGTGATGCCCGTATGGCTGGGAATTTCGGCTGTTTCAATATGTCGGCATATGATGCTCAAGCCGTTATCGCTGATTCTGGCTCCAAAGATTTTCTCAAGCTTAAAGGTAGTGGGAAAATGCTTCCTGCTGTCAGAGAAACAGATTCTTTAGGTGTAACTGATTTTGAACAGAGCGGTAAGGCGCTGATTTTCCAATACGGCATTGATACCGCATCACCAGACGCGGCAACAGTAGTAGCCAGCAGCTGCACAAACATTACCAAACCAGGCAAGCAAATTACTGATAGTAAAGCAGCTTTAAAGACAGATGGTTCCCAAGCAGGCAATATCTCCATCATGAAACATGAGGTGAATGCCTATGCTGTGGGTACTGCCGGAGGGCAAAAAGGTCTTTACCGTTTCCAACTGACAGATAAAGGTGAGTGGAGTAACCCGCAGTTGCTGATTAAGGGAGTTGAAAGTATGAGTATTCATTACTTTTATACCGAAGGCTGTCCTGAAACATTTGAGGAAAGTGAAGTAGCATCTGCGTCTGTACCTGCCCCAACTCCTGCCGGAAATGCTCAGAAGCAGGGTGAGGATAAGTCAAAAGATGAGACATTTAAATATACTCAGAATCTGTCTAATGATGAAGCCCCGGCCGCTATCGAACTCTTGCTGAACAGTGGCAGTTTTAATGCAGGCGGAAGCAATGATGAAAACAAAGTTCAACTCTATCAAATCAATGCAACTGTACGCGGAGGAAACAAATGCGCAGACCGATTACTCTAAACCATCCTGCTAAAGCCTCTGCACAAAAGGGCTTTGCATTATTCATTGTCCTGATGATCATGATCGTCATCGCCTTGCTCGTTGTTACTGCGACCCAGTCCTATAATACCGAGCAGCGAATCAGTACTAATGATGCCGACCATAAATTTGCTACTACGCTTGCGGAAGCTGCATTACGCGAAGGTGAGGACTATATCTATTCTATTGAAGAAGGCACGCAGATTTTTAATGATCAATGTTCCAAGGGGCTTTGTAGAGCCAAACAGCTCAGTATTAAAGAATACACTACCCCAACTGGTATTATTGATGTTAAAGGCGAGGCTGATCTGAGCAAAGTTGAAGAAGCTTGGAAAAGAAAGCATGCAGAATGTCTTGATTCACATTCTAAGAAAGAAACAGAATGTATCAATGTTAATGGTAGAGAGTATCCGATTGATAAAAATAGCGGGGCTAAAAAGCCTCCCCGCTACATTATCGAATACCTAAGCACCAATTCTACCGACAACCGTACCATTTATCGCGTCACTGCGAAAGCATGGGGAAAAAACGAAAATACGGTAGTCATGCTGCAATCCTATGTAGCCAACGAATAAATAGATAAAATCATGAATACGTCTATCACTAAATTTCAAGGGTTTACGCTGGTCGAGATGCTGATTGTTATTGCTATTATCGGCATCCTCAGCACTATCGCTTACCCTTCCTATATCCATTACATCGAACGCGGCTATCAATCTCAGGCGCATGCTGAATTGGTTATCATCAATAATTCCTTGAAAACCAAATTGGTCAAAAATCCCGCCCTCAAAATGAAAGATGAAATTGAGGGGGACGCTGGGTTTTTTAAGAAATATCAGGCTACATCTGAGGTTGCGGCTAAATATGATTTCAGTGGCGCAATGAAAGATAAGGACTCTAAACACAGCAGGGCCTATTATCTTTTTGCTACCCCGAAAAGCGGGACGAATTACAAACTTTCCGTTTGGATGGATAGTTTGGGTAATGCCTACAAATGTACCGATGCAGAATCGGCCAAAGCTAAGTTAACAACTAAAAACGGTGATACTGGTTGCGAACCTGTTTCAAATAAAAAGTAGAGAAAAACAGTTTATTCCCTGCTAAAAAGGTCGTCTGAAATGATGTTTTAGGCTTTAGAATAGATTAAACTGCACCTTAGTAGGTTTACTAAGGTGCAGTTTTTTATAGTGTAATGTACTTTACCCTACAGTTAGATTTTCAGACGATGTTTTTAAGCGAATCTTTAGCCTATGATATTGGAAGCGTTCAACCATACTGCTTGGTCGCTATCGAATTTTGCAAATACGGTATTACTACTTGCACCTGCCGCACGATAAGCAAGAGTTTGTTGATATGAATCGAACACGAGATAAGAACGGTCAGCATCGTAATAAGAAGGGTTTCTAACAAACATCTCTGACCAGCTCAAATTTGCACTGCTGCCGCTCAGCAGAGAACGCATAGCAGATAGGTCGAGTTTGTCCATATTAGAGTTAAAGTCGGTAATGCGGTCTATACTACCTTCACGGATATCTGCTGCAGTAAAGGCGACGGTGTCTTTGCCTGCACCTGTGACGATGGTGTCGCTGCCTAAACCGCCTGCAAGATAGTCATCACCGTCCCCACCGTTGAGATAGTCATATCCATTGCCGCCTGACAGTGTGTCGTCACCGCTCATGCCATACAAGGTATCATTGCCTTCTTCGCCACTCAAGCGATTATGCCCGCTGTTGCCTGTCAGGGTATTGTCGCCATAATTGCCAATGCCGAAGATGTTATTGCTACCTGTCAAAGTCAGGTTTTCGACGTTGGTTGGGGTGGTGTAGGAAACGCTGCTGTAAATGGTATCAGTACCCTCGAACCACCGCTCAGTGACAGTATCATTTATATTGTCCACATGATAGATATCATTTCCATATCCGCCGCTCATGCTGTCTGCACCGCTGCCACCGTCTAAAGTGTCGTTGCCGTATCCACCATCGAGCAGGTCGTTTCCTTCGCCTCCTTGTAGCACGTCATCTCCGTTATCTCCGTAAAGATAGTCACGATCATCGCCGCCCATCAGCAGGTCGTTACCGTCCATGCCGTGCAGCGTGTCGTTTCCACGACCACCGCTTAAGTGGTTGTTGCCGCTGTTGCCTATCAGGGTATTGTCGGAGTTGTTACCGAAACCGTAATTGTTGCCGTAGCCTGTCAAAGTCAGGTTTTCGACGTTGGTTGGGGCTGTGTAGGAAACGCTGCTGTAAATGGTATCGGTACCTTCTCCCCACCATTCAGTAACCGTATCGTTCACATTATCTACATAGTAAATATCATCTCCGTATCCTCCGCTCATGCTGTCTGCACCGCTGCCACCGTCTAAAGTGTCGTTGCCGTATCCACCATCGAGCAGGTCGTTTCCTTCTCCTCCTTGTAACACGTCATTTCCACTACCTCCGTAAAGATAGTCACGATCATCGCCGCCCATCAGCAGGTCGTTACCGTCCATGCCGTGTAGCGTGTCATTACCACGACCACCGCTTAAGCGGTTGTTGCCACTATTGCCTATCAGGGTGTTATTTGAGTTGTTGCCGAAACCGTAATTGTTGCCGTAGCCGGTAAGTGTCAGGTTTTCGACGTGTGTCGGTAAGGTAAAGTTTGTATCGGCGTAAACGGTATCGTTGCCTTCATATTCATATTCAACGATAGTGTCACTTGCATTTTTACTGTGGTAAACATCGTTGCCTAAGCCGCCGTAGAATACGGTATGCCCGAGACTGCCATATAAAACGTCATCGCGGGTCGTGCCTTTAATGACGACGGATTCATTGTTTGCTATGTTATGGTATAAAGGGTGCAATGTATTGGCCATAATGGCTCTCCTTGTGAACAAGTTGCGGGGAAAAATAAATATATCTATTTGACATTAATAGATTTTTTGATTGTATGTATGATGCGGATTGTATCGGGGAATAATATGATGGAAAAGATATAATAATTTACATTATTGTTTTATATATTAATTTAAAATATGAAATAATATTTAATAGTATTTTAATGTTGAGAGGGTGGAAAAACGAAAAGGTCGTCTGAAAACTGAATTTTCAGACGACCTTTTGTTGCTATCCGTAACGAATCATGCTTTATGCGTCGTTTCCCGGTAAAAGCAGATTCGTTTTAAATGGTCTGTTCTTTTTAGCAAATCTTTAGCCGATGATATTGGATGGGCCCAACCATAGTTCTTGGTTGCTCTCAAATTTGGCAAATACAATATTACTGAATGTTCCTGCTGCATGATAAGCAAGAGTTTTGTCCACTGAATCGAAGATGAGATAAGAACTGTCGTAGTTGTGGTAAGAGTGAGTATAAGAGCGGTGAAACAGCATATCTGACCAACTCAAATTTTCGCTGCCGCCACTCAACAGCGGACGTATAGCAGATAGGTCGAGTTTGTCCATCTTAGGGTCAAAGTCGAGTACACGATCTATGCTTCCATCATGTATATCTGATGGGGTAAAGGCGATGGTGTCTCTGCCTGTACCTGTGATGATGGTGTTACTACCCGTTCCTCCTGCAAGATAGTCATCGCCGTTTCCACCGTTGAGGTAATCATGTCCATTGCCACCTAATAGTCTGTCATTACCATCTCCACCGTTGAGGTGGTCATTTCCATTGCCGCCTGACAGTGTGTCGTTGCCGCTCATGCCGTACAGGAAATCATTGCCGTTATGACCGCTCAAATGATTATGGCCGTCGTTGCCTGTCAGGACATTGTCACCATGGTTGCCAATACCGTTGATGTTGCTGCTGCCTGTCAAAGTCAGGTTTTCAACATTTGCTGAGACGGTGTAGGAAACGCTACTGTAAACGGTATCGGTACCTTCTCCCGGTTGCTCGATAACTTTGTCATTTACATTGTCCACATGATAGACATCATTTCCGTCCCCACCGCTCATGCGGTCTGTATCGGTGCCGCCGTATAAAATATCGTTACCGTTTCCACCATCAAGTACGTCGTGGTCTCGATCACCATATAAAATGTCATCTCCGCTACCTCCGTAAAGAGAGTCGTTATCATCACCACCGATCAGAAGGTCGTCACCATCCATACCGTAGAGCTTGTCTGCCCCCCAACCACCGTCCAAGAGGTTGTTACCGCTGTTGCCTATCAGGGTGTTGTTGAAAAAGTTACCGAAGCCGTTGAGGTTGCCATTGCCTGTCAGTATCAAGCTTTCAACTGCAGAGCCGTGTTTTATCTCGTAGGAAACGCTACTGTAAATGGTATCGTTACCTTCTCCAGCCCGTTCGGAAACGATATCGGCCACATTATCTACATAGTAAATGTCATCCCCATCTTCGCCGCTCATGCCGTCTACGCCACTGCCACCGTCTAAAGTGTCATCGCCATTTCCTCCCCAGAGATGGTCATCGCCATCTCCGCCCTCGAGCCAGTCGTTACCATATTCGCCATAGAGCCAGTCATTGTCTTTACCGCCCTCGATCCGGTCGTTGTTATTTCCACCATAGAGCCAGTCCGTTTCTCCACCTCCTTGTAGAACGTCATCTCCATCACCTCCGTAAAGATGGTCGATACCATCATCGCCCATCAGCTGGTCGTCACCGGCCATACCGTAGAGATAGTCACTTCCACGACCACCGCTCAAGCGGTTGTTGCCGCTATTTCCCGTCAGTGTGTTATCAGAGTCGTTGCCAAATCCAAAGGTGTTGCCGTCGCCTGTTAGTGTTAATTTTTCGACATTGGCTGGGGCAGTGTAGGAAACGCTGCTGTAAATGGTATCGGTACCTTCTCCACTGTATTCGGTAACTGTATCGTTTACATTATCTACATAGTAACTATCATTTCCGTGTCTGCCGCTCATGCTGTCTGCGCCACTACCGCCGTATAATTTGTCATCGCCGTGTCCGCCATCGAGCAGGTCGTCATCTTCGCCGCCTTGTAGAACGTCATCTCCGTTACCTCCGTAAAGATAGTCGCGATCATCGCCGCCCATTAGTAGATCGTTACCGTCCATGCCGTGTAGCGTGTCACTTCCGCGACCGCCGCTCAAGCGGTTGTTGCCGCTGTTGCCTATCAGAATATTGTTAGAGTTGTTGCCAAATCCAAAGGTATTGCCGTTGCCTTCCAGTGTCAGGTTTTCGACGTGGTTTGGTAAGGCAAAGTTTGTACTGGTATAAACCGTATCATTGCCTTCATTTGCATATTCAACAATGGTATCGCCCGCGTTCTTACTGTAATAAATATCGTTGCCCAAGCCGCCGTAGAATGTGGTATGTCCGAGACTGCCATGTAAAACGTCATCGCGGGGCGTTCCTTTAAGGACGTCTGATTTATTGTTTGCTGCGCTGCGGGATAAAGAGTGCAATGTATTGGCCATAATGGCTCTCCTTGAGAACAAGTTGCTGGGAAAAAATAATGCTATCTATTTGACATTAATAGATTTTTTCTTGTGTCGTATGATGCCGATTGTATCGGGGTTTAAAATGATGGAAAAGATATAATAATTTATATTATTGTTTTGTATATTAATTTAGAGTAAGAGATACTATTTAATAGTATATTAATAGTGAGGGGGAGAAAAACGAAAAGGTCGTCTGAAAACTGAATGTTCAGACGACCTTTTGTTGTGATCTATGACGGTTCGTGCTTTATATAGTTTCCCTGCAAAAGCTGTCGCAAGAATAGGCTGGGATTGTTTCTGTATGGATTGTCAAGAAGAGGAAGAATAATGCTGGATTTTTTTGAAAACAGTTAGGCTGATGCAAACTGGAGAATACGTTGAATTTTAGATATATAGTGGATTAAATTTAAATCAGGACAAGGTGACGAAGCCGCAGACAGTACAGATAGTACGGCACCGATTCACTTGGTGCTTCAGCACCTTAGAGAATCGTTTTCTTTGAGCTAAGGCGAGGTAACGCCGTACTGGTTTAAAGTTAATCCACTATAAAAATTCAGACGACCTTGAAAGGGTATCCCAAAGGTCGTCTGAAAATCTAAATCCCGTTATAAACCGCAAGTTTTCGGCTTGTTCGCCAGAATATTGATGACTTTGCGTTCGGGTTTGGACGGGGTGATTTTGATTTCGCTTTCGTCTTCTTCGCTGCCGTCGGAGTAGCGTTCGGGCATTTTTTCGCTGTCAAACGCCAAATCGCCGCCGTGTTTCAAGGTTTGACCGCGTTCCAAACCGACGAAGTCGAAAAGCTCGGGGTCGGCAAGATGGGAGGGTACGACGTTTTGCAGGGCGGAGAACATGGATTCAATACGGCCGGGGAAGCGTTTGTCCCAATCGCGCAGCATATCGCCAATGACTTGGCGTTGCAGGTTGGGCTGCGAGCCGCAGAGGTTGCACGGGATAATCGGGAATTGCTTCAGTTCGGCGTATTTAATCAAATCTTTTTCTTTCACATATGCCAGCGGGCGGATGACGATGTGTTCACCGTTGTCGCTCACCAATTTGGGCGGCATGGCTTTGAGTTTGCCGCCGTAAAACATATTCAGGAACATGGTGGCGAGGATGTCGTCGCGGTGGTGTCCCAAGGCGATTTTGGTGCAGCCCAATTCTTTTGCGGTGCGGTAGAGGATGCCGCGGCGCAGGCGGCTGCACAGCGAACAAGTCGTTTTGCCTTCGTCCAATACGCGTTTGACAGTGGAGTAGGTGTCTTCTTCAACGATTTTGTACGGTACGCCTATGCTTTCAAGATAGGTCGGCAGCACTTCTTCGGGGAAGCCCGGCTGTTTTTGGTCGAGATTGACGGCAACCAGTTCGAAATCAATCGGCGCGCTGGCTTGGAGCTGGCGCAGGATGTCTAACAGGGCGTAGCTGTCTTTGCCACCGGAGAGGCAAACCATGATTTTGTCGCCCGGCTCGATCATGTTGAAATCGTTAATCGCGTCGCCGACGGCATGGCGCAGACGTTTGTTGAGTTTGTTGTTCTCTAATTCTTGCTTGGTTTTTTTGGACATAGCGGTTTGTGCTTTGAAATAAGGAAAAATTTAAGGGCGGTATTGTACCGCAAAAAGCGTTTGGAAACCGCATATTAGAAAAAGAATAGGGGGCGGATTTAGATTTGAAGCACAATATTTTTCTCAATAGAAAGATTTGTGTCTAGGATGGATTTCTTTGTCGTGTTGAGAATGGGATATCTGAATCGGAATCGGATATGAATTGATAACAGATAGATGATTGCATATGTTTTGGAAATGATGGGAGTGATATTGTTTTGAAATTAGAGAAGCCGGTTTCTGTGGTATACAGAAACCGGCTTGTATGAAACGTCTGAACAGGTGTCTATAGATACCTAAAATTTAGGAATAACGCTTTTCAGACGACCTTTTATTCCCATCAGGGCAATTAACGGCTGCGTTCGATAAAACGGTAATAGGTTTCGCCGTCTTGGACGTAACCCAATTCCACACGGGCAATTTCAGAAATCGCTTCTTGACCGTTCGCCAAATCATCGACTTCCGCAGCAAGGAACTGGTTGCGCAAAGTGAGCGTCTGGTTTTTTTCCTCCTGCACGGAAAGTTGTTCCTGCAATTCTTCCGTGTGCCCGATACTGCCTTTTCCAAACCAAAGACTGTATTGGCAGTAAGCAAGCGCGATGGATAAAACAACAGTTACCCACTTCATACATCAATACCTTTTCTTATTTGCCCAGTTGATAGAATGCGGCTTTGCCGGGGTAGTAGGCAGCTTCTGCCAATTCTTCCTCGATGCGCAGCAGTTGGTTGTATTTCGCCATGCGGTCGGAGCGGCTCAATGAACCGGTTTTGATCTGCATGCAGTTGGTAGCGACTGCCAAGTCGGCAATGGTGCTGTCTTCAGTTTCGCCCGAACGGTGGCTCATTACGCTGGCGTAACGGCTGCGTTTTGCCAAGTCAACTGCTTGCAAGGTTTCGCTCAAAGTACCGATTTGGTTGACTTTGACCAGCAATGCGTTTGCCACGCCTTTTTCGATGCCTTCGGCAAGGATTTTCGGATTGGTTACGAACAAGTCGTCGCCGACCAGTTGTACTTTGTTGCCGAGTTTTTCAGTAAGGAGTTTCCAGCCTTCCCAGTCGTTTTCATCCATACCGTCTTCGATGGAGATAATCGGGAATTCGTTAACCAAGCCTTCGAGGTATTCGGCAAATTCTGCGCTGGTGTAAGAACGGCCTTCGGCTTCCAAGTGGTATTTGCCGTCTTTGTAAAACTCGCTGGATGCGCAGTCCAAGGCAAACAAGACATCATCGCCTGCTTTGTAACCAGCAGCTTCGGTTGCTTCAACCATCAGTTGCAGGGCTTCTTTATGGCTGTTCAGGTTAGGAGCGAAACCGCCTTCATCACCGACAGTAGTCGGGAAGCCTTTACCGTCGCATAGTTTTTTCAGCGCGTGGAAAATTTCGGCACCGCAGCGCAGGGCTTCGCGGAAGGATTTTGCGCCGACAGGCATAATCATAAATTCTTGAATGTTCAGGCTATTATTGGCATGTTCACCGCCGTTGATAACGTTCATCATCGGAACGGGCAGAGCCATAGGACCGGCCCCGCCCAAATAACGGTAAAGCGGCAGACCTGAATCTTCGGCAGCCGCGCGGGCAACAGCCATAGAAACTGCCAAAGTAGCATTCGCACCCAAATTGCCTTTGTTTTCAGTGCCGTCCAGCTCGATCATGATTTTGTCGATGTAGGACTGTTCGTTAGCATCGATACCGATCAGTGCTTGGGCAATTTGGTTGTTGACGTGTTCAACTGCTTTCAATACGCCTTTGCCCGAGTAGCGGGATTTGTCGCCGTCGCGAAGTTCCAAAGCCTCTTTTTGACCGGTAGACGCACCGCTCGGTACGGCGGCACGGCCCATTACGCCGGACTCCAGCAATACATCGCATTCTACGGTGGGGTTGCCGCGTGAATCCAAAATCTCGCGGGCAAAAATATCAACGATTGCGCTCATGAATATTCTCCAAATGAGGATGAAAAAAGAAAAGTAGCTTTGTTACATTTCAGACGACCTGTGAGTATCGCTGAAAGCACATCAACGGCGATTATACCGATGGTGGCGCCAAAACTGCTATGAAACCGACTGTAAGTTTGTTTCACGTCAACATCGGTTTGCACAGGGAGCAATATATGCTCAAACAGCCCCGTATTCTAACAGTTTTTGAGATTTTAGGGCAGGGTAACTTGCTGTAAAGGCTTGGTTTGGAAGGTCGTCTGAAAAAACGAAATTTGTTTCAATTGTCAGGTTTCTAATTGATGGCATAATAGTTATTTAGGCTGGAATTTAATTGAGCGTTTTGATTTTCAAAAAAAATGAATTTTTTTATTTAAGATTTACATAGAAAGAGATGCTATGATGCCGATGAGTTAAGGTTGGAATAAGGGATAAAGAATAAAATAAAAAAATAATAAGCTGGAAAATAGGGATTTATATAAAATTTATATGGACATCAGTTATGTGGAAGCCAATAGGGATCTTGTTTGATGAGTCTGATGATGAAGGTTTATCTTATATCTATTTTGATTTGGGAGATTTCCATTACTTCACTTTAACCTTCAATCAAAACGAAGACGATAAAATCTATTTTGAGTTTAATGAGCAAACTTTTTCAATTGAGAGTAATGATGTTGCTTATAATTTAATTGATCACGTTTTATCTTTTGATTTTGGGGAAGATATTCAGGAATCTCTGAAAATTAAAAAACACATCGAAATTGATATAGACGAAAGCATTAATATGATGGCATTTAGGAAAACACTGGAAAATATTTTTATGGCTAAGGAAGTGTAGCTGATTTTCTATATTTTTAAGAAATAGTTGCAAGGTAAAATATGATGATTAAAGGCTTATAGATAAAACCAGTGCTTGTATAGTAGATTAACTTTAAACCAGTACGGCGTTACCTCGCCTTGTTCTGATTTAAATTTAATCCACTATATTGTGAATAAGAGGTCGTCTGAAAATATTTTCAGCAATCTTGCCGGTTTTGAATATGGACATGCCTTATGAATTTTTATAAAATTCGCGCATCATTTTCAACAAGGTTAATGTATGAAGAAAATATTATTAGGCGCTTTCATTGCATCAGTGTATATGCCTATTGTACTGGCTGATACCTGCGAAGTACCAAAATTGACTGGTAGAGAAGGTTACAGCACGGTTTTTTGCCTTAATGAAGAAGGCTTGTCTAGGGTTATGAAGCCGGGTAACAAGAAGAATCCTTTTTTGCATGGCTTTGTTAATCGACAAGGGAAGGTTGTTGTTCCACTTAAGTATTATGATGCCTATGATTTTTCTGAAGGATTGGCAGCAGTATGTAAAACCGTAGGAAAATCAGATCAGATTTTATGCGGTTATATCAATGCCAGTGGTAAAGAAGTTATTCCTTTAAAATTCGAATACATGCCTGGTGATTTTTCACAAGGCATTGCCCCTGCCAAACAAAAAGGCAAATGGGGCTTTATCGATAAAAAGGGTAAAGTTGTCATCCCATTTCAATATGTTAAAGCCGATTCATTCAGTGAAGGACTCGCTGCAGTTGTCACTGCTGATACAAATAAATATGGCTATATCAATACAAAAGGCGAGATGGTTATTCCACCAAAATATGAAGAGGCTTTTTATTTTAATGAAGGTTTAGCTGCTGTTCAGATTCTTGATAAATGGGGCTATATTGATAAGGAAAATAAGTGGGTAATTCCTGCGCGATATAAAAGTGCTTATAATTTTGAGGATGGTATGGCAAGGGTTTCACAAAATGATAAATACGGTTATATCGATAAAAAGGGAAAGGTAGTTATCCCTTTTAAATATACGTATCTAGGTTCATTGAGTGAAGGTTTGATTGGTGCAGAATTAAACGGCAAATTCGGCTATTTAGATAGAACCGGCAAAGTAATCATACCGTTCAAATTTGGTACTTTCAATAATTTCCAAAATGGTGTGGCACTTGTTAATATGAAGAATATATTTAAAGACGAAGATTATAGTGAGGATGAATTCTTTTATATTGATAAGCAAGGTAAGCCAGTTGAAGTGGAATAACAATTTTTGAATGTGATGCAATTAAGGTCGTCTGAAACTTTCAGACGACCTTTGTTCACTTTACCTTAGCGGTGATAGTTTGGTGCTTCTTTAGTAATCTGAACGTCGTGAACGTGTGATTCGCTCATGCCGGCGGAGGTGATTTCCACAAATTCCGCTTTCTCGTGCATTTCTGCGATGTTGGCGCAGCCTAAATAGCCCATGCTGGAACGCAGCCCGCCAGTCAGTTGGTGAATGATGTTCACAATCGGACCTTTGTAGGGAACGCGGCCTTCGATACCTTCGGGGACGTATTTGTCGGTGCTGTCGGTTTTGTCTTGGAAGTAGCGGTCGGCGGAGCCTTGGCTCATTGCACCCAGAGAACCCATGCCTCGGTAGGATTTGTACGAGCGGCCTTGGTAGAGTTCGATTTCGCCCGGTGCTTCTTCCGTACCGGCAAACATACCGCCGAGCATGACGCTGTATGCGCCCGCTGCCAAGGCTTTGGCGATGTCGCCTGAGAAGCGGATGCCGCCGTCGGCAATCAGCGGAACGCCGGTGCCTTTGAGGGCTTCGGCAACGTTGTGAATGGCAGTCAGTTGCGGCACGCCTACGCCCGCAACGATACGGGTGGTACAAATCGAACCCGGTCCGATACCGACTTTGACTGCGTCTGCTCCTGCTGCGACCAAATCCAAAGCGGCTTTGGCGGTTGCGATATTGCCGCCGATGACTTGGATGTGCGGATAGGTTTCTTTCACCCATTTCACGCGCTCGATAACGCCTTGGCTATGGCCGTGTGCAGTATCGACGACGATGACGTCGACTCCCGCTTCGACCAAGACTTTTACACGCTCTTCGGTGTCGCCGCCGGTGCCGACAGCCGCACCTACGCGCAAACGACCTTCGGAGTCTTTGTTGGCATTTGGAAACTCGGTGGTTTTCAAAATATCTTTTACGGTAATCAAGCCTTTAAGCTCGTCTTTTTCGTTCAAGACCAAAACGCGCTCGACTTTATGTTCGTGCATCAGTTCGCGCGCTTCGTCGATGCTTGTGCCTTCGGGAACGGTAACCAAGCGTTCGCGCGGGGTCATGATGGCGGAAACGGGCAGGTCGAGGCGGTTTTCAAAACGCAGGTCGCGGTTGGTAACGATACCGACCACTTTGCCGTTTTCAACGACGGGCAGACCGGACATTTTGCGTTTGCGTTGCGCGCGCATTTCCAATACTTCGCGGATGAGCGTCGTCGGGGCAACTGTTACCGGGTCTTTTACCACGCCGCTTTCATGGCGTTTCACTTTGGAAACAGCACGCGCCTGCATTTCGGGCGTCATGTTTTTATGGATAATGCCGATACCGCCTTCCTGCGCCATAGAAATGGCGAGGCGTGCTTCGGTAACGGTGTCCATTGCGGCGGAAAGTAAGGGGAGGTTGAGCGTGATTTCGCGGGTGAGCTTGGTTTGAAGTTTAACGTCTCGTGGCAGCACGGTTGAATGTGCAGGAACCAACAAAACATCGTCGAAAGTATAGGCTTTTTCTACGATACGCATGATGCTCAGTCTTTCAGTTTGTGCAAGATGCACGGCATTATAACACCCGCTAAGATTTGTTGACAGCGGATTGTTTGCAATTTGAGATTATTTTTTTACGACACCATTACGATGCATATTTTTGAATTAATATGACATATTTTTAAAAATCAAGTAGAATAGGGTCGTCTGAAAACACGTTTACGATGAAAACAAAATGAACAAATCATCTTTATCCTTATTTTTGCTTGGCGTTTTGTATGCTGCCGGAGCAATGGCCGGAAATAATGTTTATACATGGAAAAGCGGCAGTGGCAGCACCAGCTACTCCGATACGCCTAATCGTTTGCAGCCGGAACGTTCGAATATTGTGAACATTCGAACCCGTAACGTGACGCCTGCAGTTGCCAAACCGGAAAATGCCCAAGAAGGGACGCTGTCAGAGCAGCAGGCTAAGCTGAACGAGAAGATTTTGGCTCAGAATAAGCAGGTTGAGGAGCAGAATAAGAAGGTTGAAGAAGAAAACCGCAAAAATAAAGAAGACAACTGTCGGATTGCCCGCGTAAACCGTCAGTTTGCGGAAAGTGCACGCACTGCAAATCGTGATGATTTGATTAAACATTATCAAAGCGATATCAATAAATATTGCAATTGAAATTGGATTGAAACAGCAAATAAGGCATACAGTTATAACTATAACCGTATGCCTTATTGTTTTTAGCTTTCTTTGCAAAGTTGCCCGCTGGGCATTGAACAGGGTTCACCCATTGATAATGGTGTATTGGGAAAAATCCAGGGTTCAGTTTTGATTTTGCTGCACAATGTATTCCAAAGCATGTTGCGCGAGGGTATTGCCTTGGGCGGCGGCTTTTTCAAACCAAGATTTTGCCTGGGTAAAGTTTTGGGTTACACCTTGTCCGTTTTCGTATAAAACGCCTAAGTTGTTTTGGGCGTTGGCATTGCCTTGTTCTGCCGCTTTTTTGTACCAATATTTTGCCTTGGGATAATTTTGGGTAACGCCTTGTCCCTCTGCATACATGATGCCTAAATTATATTGCGCTTTGGCGTTGCCTTTCTTGGCGGCTTTTTCAAACCATGACTTGGCAAGTTTATAATCTTGGCCTACGCCTTCACCTGAGTAATACATCAAACCCAAGTAAAATTGCGCACTGTCTTCCCCTTGGTCTGCTGCTTTGTGAAACCAAGTTTTTGCCTGTATATAGTCTTGTGGAACACCTATGCCGGCATAGTGAATGATGCCTAAATTAAACGCTGCTTCTGCATTGCCCTGTTCGGCTGCCTTTTCCCACCAAAATTTGGCCTGGCGATAGTCTTGTGCTGTTCCTTGACCTTCGTAATAAATGATTCCAAGATTGAATTGCGCTTCGGCGTTGTCGTTGTGCGCTGCTTTTTCAAACCAGTATTTAGCCTGCTCGTAATCCTGCGTCGTGCCTATGCCTTTTGCGTACATAGTGCCTAAGTCAAGCTGAGAGCGGGTGTCTCCCTGTTTCGCCATTTCTTGAATCAATCGGAAGGCTTGGTTTTCACTGTTTTGAGAGATATTGTGACGCGGAGTGTAATGTGGTTTTGCCGCATAAGCCTGCATTTCTGAGATGGAAAGCAGGATGGTTAGGATAAGTGTTTTAGACGTAATGTTCATGACTATAAAATATAATTGGTATTAGGAGAGTCGATTGTCTATATTAACTTGTCTTAAAAATGAAGTAAATCAAATATGGACGATTTGAACAATATAGGGATGAAAGGTCGTCTGAAATTGCCACAATTCCCCAAATCCCGATAAAATCGTCCTTCATAACCATATTTTTAGGACACGCCGTGCAAGGACTTGATTATTGCCGTCAGAAGGCAGAAGAAAGCCGCTCCAGTTTTTTGTCGGGCTTCCGTTTCCTGCCGCAGGAAAAGCGGGATGCGATAACGGTTTTGTATGCTTTTTGCCGCGAATTGGACGATGTGGTTGATGACTGTTCCGATCCGAATGTGGCGCAGGCAACGCTGAACTGGTGGCGCGGCGATTTGGACAAGGTATTCGGCGGCATGATGCCGGAGCATCCGGTCAATCAGGCTTTGCGGCAGGTTAAGGAAACTTTCAAGCTGCCGAAATATGAATTGGAAGCCTTAATCGACGGGATGCAGATGGATTTGGTTCAGGCGCGTTACGGCAGTTTTGAAGAGTTAAAACTGTATTGCCACCGCGTCGCCGGCGTCGTCGGCTGCCTGATTGCTCGGATTTTGGGATTTTCAGACGACCGAACGCTGGAATACGCCGATAAAATGGGCCTTGCGCTGCAACTGACGAACATTATCCGCGATGTCGGCGAGGATGCACGCAACGGTCGTATTTACCTGCCGATGGAGGAAATGCAACGGTTTGACGTACCTGCAAGTGTGATTATGCAGTGTAAGCCGACGGATAATTTTGCCGAACTGATGCGTTTTCAAGTTTCACGCGCCCGCGAAACTTATCGCGAGGCGATGTCGCTGTTGCCTGCTGCCGATAAAAAATCCCAAAAAGTCGGGTTGGTGATGGTGGCGATTTATTACGCGCTGCTGAACGAAATCGACCGCGACGGCGCGCAAAACGTCCTGACTTATAAAATTGCCATTCCTTCGCCGCGCAAAAAGCGTATTGCCCTGAAAACTTGGTTATTCGGATTTAAGCCATGAACACTCCGCATCTTCGCCCGAAAATTGCCGTCGTCGGCGCAGGCTGGGCAGGTTTGTCCGCCGCAGTGTCGTTGGCGCGCCGTGCCGATGTTACTGTGTTTGAAGCCGGTCGTCAGGCGGGCGGACGGGCGCGTAATTTGGCTGGAAATGCTGACGGATTCAGTTTTTTGGACAATGGGCAACATATTTTGCTCGGTGCGTATCACGGCGTATTGACGCTGATGGAACACATCGGCGCTGACCCTGAAGCCGCTTTTTGCCGTTTGTCGCTGCAATGGTATATGTATGAAGGTTTGCAGTTTCAAAGTACGAACCTTCCTTCACCGCTGCATATTTTGACCGGTATATTGCGTGCTAAAAAAGTTTCGTTTTTGCTGAAAATCAGACTGTTATCCGATATGGCTGCGTTGCAGCATTACGCACGCGGCAAGCGCGCTGATTTGGCCGTTGCCCAATGGCTGCGGCAGCGCAATGTCCCGCGCAGGCTGGTTGCAGAGTTTTGGCAGCCGCTGGTGTGGGGCGCGCTCAATACGCCTTTGGAACATGCAAGTTTGCGGGTGTTGTGCAATGTTTTGTCCGACGGCGTATGGGCGGATAAATCCGGCAGCGACTACCTTTTGCCCAAGCGCGATTTAGGCGCAATCATCGCCGAACCTGCGGTGGCAAAACTCAAGCAATACGCTGCGGATATTCGTCTTGAAACCCGTGTGGGTCGTCTGAAAAACCTTCCTGATGGACGGGTCATTGTGAATGATGAGGTTTTTGATGCCGTTATTGTTGCGGTTGCGCCGTATCATGCCGTCCATCTTTTCCCTGAAGATACCCCGGACTATATTCAGACGACCTATCAAAATCTCCGTTATCACTCAATTACTACCGTCTATCTTCGCTATGCCGTTCCCGTCCATCTGCCCGCGCCGCTGACCGGATTTGCCGATGGTACGGCGCAATGGTTGGTGTATCGCGGCGCACTTGGTTTGCCGGCAAACGAAGTCTCCGCCGTCATCAGCGTTTCCGACCATGTCGGTGCGTTTAAAAGCCAAGAATGGGCAGAGAAAGTCCATGCCGACGTAAAACGCATCTGCCCTTATTTGGACGAACCCGAAGCCGCCCGCGTCATCACCGAAAAACGCGCGACCACAGCCTGTACGCCTGATTCCGCCACTCCCGATTTTGCTTGGTTGCACCAGCGGCGCATCTATCCAGCAGGCGACTACCTGCATCCGCGCTATCCGGCTACGCTGGAAGCGGCGGTACAGTCGGGTTTGACGTCGGCGGAAATGTGTTTGGCAGAAATCAATCTGAAACAAAGGAATAGAGATACTCAGTCCTTGCTTTGACTGATCCATTAAAGCTTGGCGTGAATGTTACGCAAAAAGGTCGTCTGAAAACGTTTGGCAGATTAAATCTGTGTTTTCAGACGACCTTTGTTGATGGTGGTTGCATGATCTAAACATTTGGGTCCGGCTGCGGATGACACATTGTCTTAATCGGCGCATAATCGACGAATTGACTCAATATAGTGGATTAACTTTAAACCAGTACGGCG
>NZ_KV838100.1:69304-88539 GCF_001838645.1 Neisseria sp. HMSC70E02
CCTTGTCCTGATTTAAAGTTAATCCACTATATCTGCAACGGCGTTGTTGTATTCGGTTCAAAGACAATCCAGATAGGAAATGTCTCATACCTTGTCGGACGAGACCATACGAAGCAACGCCTTTCATTGACTATACATCAGACTTAAAACCGCAAAGGAAATCGGATGCAAAACTACCTGACCCCCAATTTTTCATTCGCCCCCATGATTCCCGAACGCGCCCTCGGCAGCCGCGTCTGGGATACCGAAGGCCGTGAATACATCGACTTGTCGGGCGGTATTGCGGTCAACGCGTTGGGACACTGCCATCCCGATTTGATTGCCGCGCTGGCGGAGCAGTCGCAAAAATTGTGGCACATTTCCAATATCTACACCACCAAACCCGCGCAGGAATTGGCGCAAAAGCTGGTAGAGCATACCTTTGCCGACAAAGTATTCTTCTGCAATTCCGGCGCGGAAGCCAATGAAGCCGCGCTGAAACTGGCGCGCAAATACGGTCGAGATCATTTCGGCGAACACAAAACCGAAATCATCTCCTGCCTGAACAGCTTCCACGGTCGTACGCTGTTTACCGTCTCGGTCGGCGGCCAGCCCAAATACAGCAAAGACTACGCGCCGCTGCCGCAAGGCATTACCCACGTTCCGTTCAACGATATTGCCGCATTGGAAGTTGCCATCAACGAAAACACCTGCGCCGTAATCATCGAGCCGATTCAGGGCGAAAGCGGCATCCTGCCTGCCACGCAGGAATATCTGCAAGCTGCGCGCCGTTTGTGCGACGAACACGGTGCATTGTTGATTTTGGACGAAGTGCAAACCGGTATGGGGCACACGGGCAAACTGTTTGCCTACGAGCATTACGGCATTACGCCCGACATCATCAGCTCCGCCAAAGCATTGGGTGGCGGCTTCCCCGTCGGTGCGATTCTGACCACCGATAAAATCGCCCCGACCTTCGGGCCGGGGACGCACGGTTCGACTTTCGGCGGTAATCCGATGGCGTGCGCCGTCGGCAGCCGCGCGTTCGACATCATCAACATGCCCGAAACTTTGGCACATGTGGAAAAACAAGGAAAAAAATTTCAGACGACCTTGCGGGAATTAGGCGAGAAAACCGGCGTATTTAAAGAAGTCCGCGGCATGGGGCTGCTCATCGGCTGCGTGCTGGCAGACAAATACCAAGGCCGCGCTTCGGAAATTACCGCCGCCGCGCTGAAACACGGCCTGATGGTATTGGTTGCCGGAGCCGACGTCGTGCGTTTCGCCCCCAGCCTGCTGCTCAACGATGAAGATATGGCAGAAGGGCTGAAACGCTTGGAGGCTGCATTAACGGAATGGCTCGTCTGAATTTGATTGATTTTATTTAACTATTAACAAATTTGATGAAGTATTTCTATTCGGCTGATAATGGAAAATACGACCGTTTGTTGGTTTTAGAAAATAATCAATCTAAAAATTTTCTTTTTTGTTTAAAAACGAGCAGAATTTAATCAAATCCATATGCCCATTGTTCAGAATAAAACCGATGTTATAAATTGTAATTTGCCAGTTATTCCAATTACTGATACGATTTGCAGCGGAATAAATTCAAATAAATGACTCATTGCGCCCTTTATTTTCAATTTTATTTTTAATTAATTGATAATATTAGGGTAATTGTGGTTTTGCGTTTGATTTAATTTTTGGAATTTTCGTTTTTGTATATCAATTTTCGCAAACGAAAACATTAGGGGTATAACCCTCTGTCATTGAATAACACTCAACATAAGGATAGATACTATGTCCACCCAATTACACGATGTTGACCCGATTGAAACCCAAGAGTGGTTGGACGCGTTAAGCTCAGTTCTAGAATACGAAGGCAGCGAACGCGCACAATACTTGTTGGAGCATCTGGTTAAATACAGCCGCGACAAAGGCGTCCGTATGCCTCACGGCACAACCACCCCGTATTTGAATACCGTTTCGGTTGAAGACGAAAAAGGCATTCCGGGCGATCAAAACATCGAACACCGCATCCGTGCATTCGTGCGCTGGAACGCCGCCGCCATCGTATTGCGCGCCGGTAAAAAAGATTTGGAGCTGGGTGGTCATATCGCATCTTTCCAATCCGCAGCAACCATGTACGAAGTGGGTTTCAACCACTTCTGGAAAGCTAAAGGCGAAGGCGAAGAAGGTGATTTGGTATTCTTCCAAGGCCACGTTTCTCCAGGCATCTATGCCCGCGCTTTCGTTGAAGGCCGTCTGACTGAAGACCAACTGAACAATTTCCGTCAGGAAGTAGACGGACATGGTCTGCCTTCTTACCCGCATCCGCACTTGCTGCCTGATTTCTGGCAATTCCCAACCGTATCTATGGGTTTGGGTCCAATCATGGCGATTTACCAAGCCCGTTTCCTGAAATACTTGGAATCCCGCGGTCTGGCAAAAACCAAAGGCCGTAAAGTATGGTGTTTCTGCGGCGACGGCGAAATGGACGAACCTGAATCACAAGGCGCCATCGCATTGGCAGCCCGCGAAGGTTTGGACAACCTGATTTTCGTCATCAACTGTAACCTGCAACGTTTGGATGGTCCTGTCCGCGGTAACGGCAAAATCATCCAAGAATTGGAAGGCAACTTTGCCGGCGCAGGCTGGAATGTTGTCAAAGTCATTTGGGGCCGCCGTTGGGACCGCCTCTTGGCAAAAGACAAAGACGGTATCTTGCGCAAACGCATGGAAGAATGTTTGGACGGCGACTACCAAACTTACAAATCCAAAGACGGCGCGTACGTGCGCGAACACTTCTTCAATACCCCTGAATTGAAAGCATTGGTTGCCGATATGACCGATGACGAAATTTGGGCATTGAACCGCGGCGGCCACGACCCTCAAAAAGTGTACAACGCTTATGACCGCGCAGCTAACCATGCAGATGGCAAACCTACCGTAATTTTGGCAAAAACCATTAAAGGTTATGGTATGGGTGCATCCGGCGAAGGTCAAAACGTTGCCCACCAAGCCAAAAAAATGGACAAAGCGTCTCTGAAACAATTCCGCGACCGCTTTGACATTCCTGTTACCGACGAGCAAATCGACAGTGGCGATCTGCCTTACCTGACTTTCGCTCCCGACAGCGCAGAGTACAAATACCTGCACGCACGCCGCGAAGCTTTGGGCGGCTACCTGCCTCAACGCAAGCCTACCCAAGAAGTTCTGGAAGTGCCTGAATTGTCAGCATTTGAGACTCAACTGAAATCCAGCGGCGACCGTGAATTTTCAACCACTATGGCTTTCGTCCGCATCCTGTCTACTTTGCTGAAAGACAAAAAAATCGGCAAACGCGTCGTACCTATCGTTCCTGACGAAAGCCGTACCTTCGGTATGGAAGGCATGTTCCGCCAATACGGTATTTGGAACCCGAAAGGCCAACAATATACCCCGCAAGACAAAGACCAACTGATGTTCTATAAAGAGTCTGTTGACGGTCAAATCCTGCAGGAAGGTATTAACGAGCCTGGCGCGATGGCTGACTGGATTGCAGCGGCGACCAGCTATGCCAACAGCGACTTCGCGATGATTCCGTTCTACATTTACTATTCTATGTTCGGTTTCCAACGTGTCGGCGACTTGGCATGGGCTGCCGGCGATATGCACGCGCGCGGCTTCCTGTTGGGCGGTACTGCCGGTCGTACGACCTTGAACGGTGAAGGCCTGCAGCACGAAGACGGCCACAGCCACATTCAAGCTGATTTGATCCCGAACTGCGTAACATACGATCCGACCTTCCAATATGAAGTGGCCGTTATCGTACATGATGGCCTGCGCCGTATGTACGTCAACCATGAAGACGTGTTCTACTACATCACCCTAATGAACGAGAACTACACTCATCCGGACATGCCCGAAGGTGTGGAACAAGACATCCTGAAAGGTATGTACTTGCTGAAAGCCGGCGGTAAAGGCGACAAGAAAGTTCAATTGATGGGTTCCGGTACCATCCTGCAAGAAGTGATTGCCGGTGCCGAATTGCTGAAAGCTGACTTCGGCGTAGAAGCAGACATTTGGTCTTGCCCATCCTTCAACCTGCTGCACCGCGATGCCATCGAAGTAGAACGTTTCAACCGCCTGCATCCGCTGGAAGCTGAAAAAGTGCCTTTCGTTACCTCACAACTGCAAGGTCATGACGGTCCGGTTATCGCCGCTACCGACTATATCCGCAGCTATGCCGACCGTATCCGCGCGTACATCCCGAACGACTACCATGTCTTGGGTACCGATGGTTTCGGACGTTCCGACAGCCGTGCCAACCTGCGCCGCTTCTTCGAAGTGGACCGCTACAACGTTGCCGTGGCAGCATTGAGCGCATTGGCAGAACAAGGCAAAGTCAGCAAAGAAACCGTTCAACAAGCCATCGAAAAATACGGCATCAATGCCGACGTGGCGCCAAGCTGGAAACGCTAATCCTGTTTTCAGACGACCTCAAAGTCAATTTGCTTGTGAGGTCATCTGAATCAAGAATACGTTGACGGTTTGTATAACGGACAAACCTTGAATTACCGGGCAGCGGGCGCAAGTCGTGCAAAAGGTTCGAAGCGCAGAAAAGTTGTCTTGGAAATGGTTATCCGTGCCGGAAAACATAAGTGATGTCGTCTGAAACTGTTTTTCAGACGACATCAAACCGAAATCATCAAAGGAACTCAAATGAGTATCGTAGAAATCAAAGTACCCGATATTGGCGGTCATGAAAACGTCGATATCATCGCAGTAGAAGTCAAAGCGGGCGACACCATCGCCGTTGACGACACCCTGATTACTCTGGAAACCGACAAAGCCACTATGGACGTACCTGCCGATGCAGCAGGCGTTGTGAAAGAAGTGAAAGTCAAAGTTGGCGACAAAATCTCCGAAGGCGGCGTAATTCTGACCGTTGAAACCGGTGCTGCCGCTGCTGAAGCCGCTCCGGCTCCTGCGGCTGAAGCACAACCTGCACCAGCAGCTGCACCCGCTGCTGCTCCCGCAGGCGGTGCAACCGTTCAAGTAGCCGTTCCCGACATTGGCGGTCATACTGATGTAGATGTAATCGCCGTTGAAGTTAAAGTTGGCGACACCGTTGCCGAAGACGACACGCTGATTACTTTGGAAACCGACAAAGCGACCATGGATGTACCTTGTACTGCTGCCGGTGTCGTTAAAGCCGTATTCCTGAAAGTCGGCGACAAAGTATCCGAAGGTACTGCCATTATCGAAGTGGAAACCGCCGGTTCTGCCGCCGCTCCCGCTCCTGCTCAAGCCGCTGCACCGGCAGCAGCACCCGCTCCGGCTGCTGCGCTTGCCGCCGCTCCGGCTCCTGTTGCCACTCCTGCACCTGCCGCAGCCAAAATCGACGAAGCCGCTTTCGCCAAAGCACACGCGGGTCCTTCCGCACGCAAACTGGCGCGCGAATTGGGTGTGGATTTGGGTCAAGTCAAAGGTACCGGCTTGAAAGGCCGTATCATGGGCGACGACATTAAAGCCTTTGTGAAATCCGTGATGCAAGGCGGTGCGGCGAAACCTGCTGCTGCCGGCGCATCTTTGGGCGGCGGTCTGGACTTGCTGCCGTGGCCTAAAGTGGACTTCTCCAAATTCGGCAATGTCGAAGTTAAAGAATTGTCCCGCATTAAGAAAATTTCCGGTCAAAACCTGTCCCGCAACTGGGTAGTTATCCCGCACGTTACCGTTCACGAAGAAGCGGACATGACCGAATTGGAAGAATTCCGCAAACAGCTGAACAAAGAATGGGAACGCGAAGGCGTGAAACTGTCTCCGTTGGCGTTCATCATCAAAGCCTCCGTTTCCGCGCTGAAAGCCTTCCCTGAATTCAACGCTTCTTTGGACGGCGACAATCTGGTTCTGAAAAACTACTTCAACATCGGTTTTGCAGCCGATACGCCGAACGGCTTGGTTGTTCCCGTCATCAAAGACGTGGATCAAAAAGGTCTGAAAGAAATCAGCCAAGAGCTGACCGAATTGTCTAAAAAAGCCCGCGAAGGCAAGCTCAAACCGCAAGAAATGCAAGGCGCCTGCTTTACCATTTCCAGCTTGGGCGGCATCGGCGGTACAGGCTTCACTCCGATTGTGAACGCACCTGAAGTCGCTATTTTGGGCGTGTGCAAATCCCAAATCAAACCGGTTTGGAACGGCAAAGAGTTCGCTCCTCGCCTGATGTGTCCGTTGAGCCTGTCCTTCGACCACCGCGTTATCGACGGTGCCGCCGGTATGCGCTTCACCGTATTCCTGGCGAACCTGTTGAAAGACTTCCGCCGCATTACCCTGTAATCCGAGCGTATTTTCAGACGACCTTCGGCATACAACCCGACAGGTCGTCTGAAAATAGAAGTCCGAATATCATTCAGAAAGATTAGACATGAGCTTAGTTGAATTGAAAGTGCCCGACATTGGCGGACACGAAAATGTAGATATTATTGCGGTTGAAGTGAACGTAGGTGACACCATCGCCGTTGACGATACCCTGATTACCTTGGAAACCGACAAAGCGACGATGGACGTGCCTGCTGAAGTTGCGGGCGTGGTCAAAGAAGTCAAAGTCAAAGTCGGCGACAAAATCTCCGAAGGCGGCTTGATTGTAGTCGTTGAAGCCGAAGGCGCGGCTGCCGCTCCTAAAGCCGAAGCACCTGCTGCTGCACCTGCGCAAGAAGCCCCTAAAGCTACCGCTCCTGCACCGCAAGCGGCGCAATTCGGTGGTTCTGCCGATGCAGAGTACGACGTGGTCGTATTGGGTGGCGGCCCCGGCGGTTACTCCGCTGCATTTGCCGCTGCTGACGAAGGTCTGAAAGTTGCCATCGTCGAGCGTTACAAAACCTTGGGCGGCGTTTGCTTGAACGTCGGCTGTATCCCTTCCAAAGCCTTGTTGCATAACGCTGCCGTTATCGACGAAGTGCGCCACTTGGCTGCCAACGGCATCAAATACCCTGAGCCCGAACTCGACATCGACATGCTGCGCGGCTACAAAGACGGCGTGGTTTCCCGCCTGACTACCGGTTTGGCAGGCATGGCAAAAGGCCGTAAAGTGGACGTTATCCAAGGCGACGGTCAATTCTTAGATCCGCACCACTTGGAAGTGTCGCTGACTACCGGCGACGTGTACGAGCAAGCTACGCCTACCGGCGAGAAAAAAATCGTTGCGTTTAAAAACTGTATCATCGCAGCGGGCAGTCGCGTAACCAAGCTGCCGTTTATCCCTGAAGATCCGCGCATCATCGATTCCAGCGGCGCTTTGGCTCTGAAAGAAGTACCGGGCAAACTGCTGATTATCGGCGGCGGTATCATCGGCCTCGAAATGGGTACGGTTTACAGCACGCTGGGTTCGCGCCTCGACGTCGTTGAAATGATGGACGGCCTGATGCAAGGTGCAGACCGCGATTTGGTGAAAGTATGGCAAAAACAAAACGAATACCGTTTTGACAACATCATGATCAACACCAAAACCGTTGCAGTCGAGCCGAAAGAAGACGGCGTTTACGTTACCTTTGAAGGTGCGAACGCGCCGAAAGAGCCGCAACGCTACGATGCCGTATTGGTTGCCGCCGGCCGTGCGCCTAACGGCAAACTCATCAGCGCCGAAAAAGCAGGCGTTGCCGTAACCGACCGCGGCTTCATCGAAGTCGACAAACAAATGCGTACCAATGTGCCGCACATCTACGCCATCGGCGACATCGTCGGTCAGCCTATGCTGGCGCACAAAGCCGTTCATGAAGGCCACGTTGCCGCTGAAAATTGCGCCGGACACAAAGCCTACTTCGATGCCCGCGTGATTCCGGGCGTGGCTTACACCGCTCCCGAAGTGGCATGGGTTGGCGAAACCGAATTGTCTGCCAAAGCATCCGGCCGCAAAATTACCAAAGCCAACTTCCCGTGGGCTGCTTCCGGTCGCGCGATTGCCAACGGTTGCGATAACGGCTTCACCAAGCTGATTTTTGATGCCGAAACCGGCCGTATCATCGGCGGCGGTATCGTTGGTCCGAACGGCGGCGATATGATTGGCGAAATCTGCTTGGCCATCGAAATGGGCTGCGACGCTGAAGACATCGGCAAAACCATCCACCCGCACCCGACCTTGGGCGAATCCATCGGTATGGCTGCCGAAGTGGCGCTGGGTACTTGTACCGACCTGCCGGCTCAAAAGAAAAAATAAGTGTATTCAGTCAGTTGAATTAAACTGCTGATATTGCATTTATCAGTCAAAGGTCGTCTGAATCTTTCAGACGACCTTTTCGTCAAACAGAATAGTGGATTATAGTGGATGAACAAGAATGCGTGTCTAAGCTCCAAGTGAGCCATTTAGTCATGCTTTAAAACAGCAAGCAAACGAGTTCGGCAGGATTGATACTGTCAGCGGCTTGTTTCATGCTTATCTATCAACAATAAAAACAAACCGTTTAACGGTTGACCCCATACATTCAGAGGTCGTCTGAAACCATATCGCAGATTTTCAGACGACCTTTCCCCAGTTTTATCAGATACAAGAAATAATTTATGAACGAAATAACTCCAGATTCCACCGTTCCTGAAGCGCACAAACGCTCCATCCGCAGCTTTGTGTTGCGTCAAGGGCATATGACTGCGGCGCAGCAGCGTGCCATTGATACGATGTGGCCGCAATTCGGCATCGATTACCAAGATTCCGTGTTGGACTTGAATCAGCGTTTCGGCAGCGACCGTCCCAAGGTGTTGGAAATCGGTTTCGGCATGGGCGTGGCGACTGTTGAAATCGCCAAGCGCCTGCCTGATACCGACTTTTTGGCGATTGATGTACACGGTCCCGGTGTCGGCAATATTTTGAAATTGATTGAAGAAGAACACATTGGCAATATCCGCGTGATGCGGCACGATGCGGTCGAAGTGGTCGAAAATATGCTTTCAGACGACGTGCTCGACGGCATCCACATTTTCTTTCCCGACCCTTGGCACAAAAAACGCCATAACAAACGCCGCTTGGTGCAGACGCCGTTTGTGCAGAAACTGCTGCCCAAGCTGAAAGTCGGCGGTTATATCCATCTGGCGACCGACTGGGAAGAATACGCGCAGCAGATGCTGGAAGTGTTGAGCGGTTTTGACAATTTGCAAAATACCGCCGCCGATTACGCGCCTACGCCCGACTACCGTCCCGAAACGAAATTTGAAGCCCGCGGCAAACGTTTGGGGCACGGCGTTTGGGATTTGGTTTTCAAACGCATCAAATAAACCGATTGGAGAATCTCCCATGTTTACAGGTATCGTCCAAGGTGTCGGCGAAATCATTGCCATTCGAGAACCGTCCGCTGATTTCCGCACCCATGTCGTCAAGCTGCCCGATGAGATGACCGAGCATCTGCAAATCGGTGCATCCGTCGCCAACAACGGCTGCTGCCTGACCATTACCCAAATCGACGGCGATACGGTTAGCTTTGATTTGATGAAAGAAACCTTGGAAAAGACCAATTTGGGTCGTCTGAAAACGGGAGATGCCGTCAATCTCGAACGTGCCGCCCGTTTCGGCGATGAAATCGGCGGACACGTCATGAGCGGGCATATCATGATGACTACGCAGATTACGCGGATAGAGCGCAGCGAGTTTAACCGTACGGTATGGTTTGCTCTGCCACCCGAGCTCAAACCCTATATTTTGAGCAAAGGCTTTGTCGGCTTGGACGGTTGCAGCCTGACCATAGGCGAAGTTACCGATACGGAATTCAATGTCCACCTGATTCCGGAAACTTTGACGCGCACTTTGTTTGGCAACCGGAAAGAGGGCGACGTCATCAATATCGAAATCGATCCGCAAACCCAAGCCGTTGTCGATACCGTAATGCGCGTGATGGCGCAGCAAAATCCTGCTACATCAGGACGATAGGAGCATATATGAAACTTGCCGCCTTTTTGCAAAAAGCCTATTCCGTTTTGGACCGTCTTGATTTGGTACTGCCTGAAAAACCCGGTAAAACCGACTGGAACGCTTTGGCTTACCGTTGGCACAGCGTCGGTAAAAAAGGGATTTTGGAGAGCCTGCCAAATCCGCATACATTCCCGCTTGACCGTCTGGCTGCCGTCGGGACGCAAACTGAAAAGCTCAAACGCAATACCGAGCAGTTTTTGGCAGGCCGCTCCGCGAATAATGTTTTGATGAGCGGTTCGCGCGGAACGGGCAAATCCTCGCTGGTCAAAGCCCTGTTGCACGAATATGCCGAACAAGGGCTGCGTCTGATTGAAGTTGATAAGAGCGATTTGGTCAGCCTGCCCGCGCTGCTTTTTTTGCTGAAAGACCGTCCCGAAAAATTCATCGTATTCTGCGATGACCTGTCGTTTGAAACCGGTGATGAAACCTACAAAGCCCTAAAAACCGCATTGGACGGCGGTTTGTCGCAAAGATGCAGCAACGTGTTGGTGTACGCGACGTCCAACCGGCGCCACTTGATGCCTGAATATATGGATGAAAATATCGGGACAACGGGCATACGCGGCGAAATTCATCAAAAAGAAGCTGTTGAGGAAAAAATTTCCCTGTCCGACCGTTTCGGTTTGTGGTTAAGTTTTTATCCGTTCGATCAAAACGACTACCTCCAAGCGGTTGAAAATTGGCTGGGCGACTTCGGCGTGGATTTTGATGAAACGGCACGCAAGGCGGCATTGCAATGGGCACAAATGCGCGGCAACCGCTCTGGGCGTTCGGCTTGGCAGTTTGCGTGCGATTGGGCGGGACGTTTGCCGGAACAACGGGTTTTGGATTGAGGTTTTCGGAAATATGCCTGCCATACTGAAATCTGCGGGAGGATAAGGGTAGGGAAAGCCTTTTCCGGTTCAATTGCTTCCGGCCGCATCGCTTTGAATCGCCATATCGTTTAAAAGGTCGTCTGAAACAGGATTTCAGACGACCTTTTTGTACGGATCAATCAGGAAAGCGATATGTCAGCGAAGGCAGGAAGAGAGCCAAATCTGGCGTTGGCGCGGATTGAGCAGGTGGTAGAAACGGTGTTGGATTTCCAATTCTTCCACGGCGAAATCCATGCTCGACAAGTAGCGGGTTTCGACATAATCGCGGGCGTTGTTTTGATCGAAATTATCTGCCGCAAGGATTTTCATAATGACTTGGCGGCGGTTACGGTCTGTGCGGACGAGTTTACGGTATGCTTTGTCCGATGCCTGTTTGTAATCATTACGGATGCGGCGCAAAGCATTGTGTTGGTCTTGCGTCAGATTAAGGGAGCGGATGTCGCAATTGGCTTGAAAATCGTCCAGCTTGATATATTGGGGGCCGGCGTGTGCTTGACCAACAGCCGTCAGCAGCGCAACCGATAATGCACAGAGGGGTAAATAAGATTTGAATCCGACAGACACAGCGTTTTCCTAGTTTCCGTAACCGCGCAAATATACCCGATTAGCGTGTGAAAGGCAGTATCCCTCCAGTTAACTTTTGTTAACTTCATATCTTTATTTTATTTCTGACAAAACATATCCTTAACCTATAATTATTTATGCATATGCTTACTTTTGTTAAATATTAACAATGCATAGTTAGTGTTGCGTGAGGCGTTGGTGGTAGAATACGAAAAATTATCCGTTTATCAAACCACACCATCCGACTGGATTTCTATGAACCACAATTTCCGTATTGCGCCCAGCATCTTATCCGCCGATTTTGCCCGTTTGGGCGAAGAAGTAACGAAAGTTATCGAAGCGGGAGCCGATTTGATTCATTTCGACGTGATGGACAATCATTATGTGCCGAATCTGACTTTCGGCCCTATGGTCTGCGCGGCGTTGAAGCCTTATGCCACCGTGCCGATTGATGTGCATCTGATGGTCGAACCCGTTGACGATCTGATTCAGGCATTTGCCAAAGCAGGGGCGTCGATTATCACGTTTCATCCCGAAGCCAGCCGCCATATCGACCGCAGCCTCAGCCTGATTAAAGATGCGGGCTGTCAGGCAGGATTGGTGTTGAATCCGGCCACTCCCGCTTACGTTTTGGAAAACGTATTGGACAGGCTGGACATGGTATTGTTGATGTCGGTCAACCCCGGTTTCGGCGGACAAAGCTTCATTCCGCATACCCTTGAAAAAATCCGTCAAGTGCGGGCGATGTTGGATCGGTACGAAGCGCAAAGCGGGCGGCACATTGCCATCGAAGTGGACGGCGGCATCAAAACCGACAATATCGCCGCCGTCGCGGCAGCGGGTGCCGATACTTTTGTGGCAGGTTCCGCCATCTTTGGCAAGCCGGACTATAAGGCGGTGATTGATGCCATGAGGAAAGAATTGGCTTCTGTGGCCTAATGTGCTGAACTGCTTGGCAAATCGTTTCTCAATTTCTATACCATTTCGGGATGGATTGCCTTGATTTACCTTGAAGTCTATCCGCACCAACTATGCTGATAACAAAAGGTCGTCTGAAAACCAAAAATCCGGTTTCAGACGACCTTTCTTCATTTCAATACGCTTATTTTTCCATTTTCAAGCCGAAGTGCAGGTAGGCGCGTTCGGTGGCCATTCTGCCGCGCGGAGTGCGTTGCAGGAAGCCTTGTTGGATGAGATAGGGTTCGATTACGTCTTCGATGGTATCCGTAGATTCGCCGATGGCGGCGGCAACGTTATCGAGACCGACGGGACCGCCGCTGAATTTGTGCAGGATGGCTTCGAGGAATTTTCTGTCCATGACGTCCAAACCTTGCGCGTCCACATCCAGCATGCTTAAAGCGGCATCGGCAATGGCGGCATCAATTACGCCGTTGTTTTTCACATCGGCAAAATCGCGGACGCGGCGCAGCAGGCGGTTGGCGATGCGGGGCGTGCCGCGGCTGCGCTTGGCGACTTCCATCGCGCCTTCTTCGCCCATGTCGAGCTGCAGTAATTGCGCGGAACGGCTGACGATGGTGGCAAGGTCTTGATTTTGATAAAACTCCAAGCGAGCAACGATGCCGAAGCGGTCGCGCAGAGGGTTGGTCAGCATACCTGCACGGGTGGTTGCGCCGACGAGCGTGAAGGGCGGCAGGTCGATTTTGACGGAACGGGCGGCAGGGCCTTCGCCTATCATGATGTCGAGCTGGTAGTCTTCGAGCGCGGGGTAGAGGATTTCTTCGACGACGGGGCTGAGGCGGTGGATTTCGTCGATGAACAATACGTCGTGCGGCTCGAGGTTGGTCAGAAGGGCGGCAAGGTCGCCGGCGCGTTCGAGGACGGGGCCGCTGGTTTGGCGCAGGTTGACGCCCAGCTCTTTGGCGATGATGTGTGCCAACGTGGTTTTGCCCAGCCCGGGCGGGCCGAAGAGCAGGGTGTGGTCTAGGGCTTCGCCGCGTTTTTTGGCGGCTTGGATAAAGATGGCGAGCTGTTCTTTGGCTTTGTCTTGCCCGATATAGTCGTCCAGCGTTTTAGGGCGCAGGGCGCGCTCAAGCAACTCTTCCTGCGAGGAGATGCTTTGGGCGGTGATGATGCGCTGGGGTTGGGCGGCGGTCAGGTTGTCGGTTTGCAGCATGGGTTTTCCGATGGGTTCGGGGTCGTCTGAAAAGCGGTTTGCCGTTTTCAGACGACCTTTTTGAAAGGGGTTTAGCCGCGTGTTTCGCGCCAAACGAGGTAATCGCGCAGGGGCGGCATGGGCGGGTTGATGCAGTGGGGGCAGATGCCTGTGGTGTCTTCGTCGTCACTGTCGATGTGGTAGGCGTTGGGATCGAAGCGCACCTGCTGCATCACCGCCTGCGCCAATGCCTGTGCCTGAACGACGTCGAAGGTGAATTTTTCGAGGATTTCGTTCAACAGGCGGATTTCGCCTTCGCTGAATTCTACGCTGTGTTTGAGGATGAGGCGTTGGTAATCTTCGTTGTTGATTTTGGGCAATAAATCGGTTTGTAGGGTCATGGTTTTTATATTTGTAACGAAATGGCTGAGAGGCAGATTATAGCGGATATGGTGGCGGCTGTTTCAAAGGTCGTCTGAAAGTTGACGGGCTTTAGCGGATGCTGGGATAAACCTGTTCAATTCAGTATTGATTATCTGAGCATCACGGCTGTCAAAAAAATCGCCGATAAGTATGGTTTTTTCCTGATAATCGAAAGACCATGCGCCTTGTTTGCATTTTTGGATATGTAAGATATTGGGGATATCGTTTTTCGGTTGTTTTATACCATTTTGGTAGTAGTTTTCGCCCGGGTACCTAGCTTTTCTTCCTCTTGCAACAGGAGCTTTGGGAATATTGTCACGAAACTGCCATTCGGAAATTTCTGATAGCGGAAAACTACGCCAACGTCCAATGGAGAACAAGGTGTAACCATGAGACAGGGTATGGTTACGGATCTTGATGTTTTCACGTACGAAAAGTTGCCAGAGAAGGCTGTAAACCAGTGAGCCGATTAGGTAGAAAGTAAAAAGTATATGGATAAGAATTATTATTGGATCAGTGAAATAATGCTCTTCAAGGTAAAACGGCGCGACGCATGTAATAGCAAAGGAAAATATAAGAAATAGAGCGGTAAAACCGATTTCCTGAGAGTCATGTACAACACGAGCAGACACAGTAATGCCGTCGGGCGCGCGTTCGATTTTATAACGTGAAGATGTCATTAAGAGCTTCCTATTTTTCTGTCTTATACGCTTTTTGCAAAGGAGCAATTTGCGCCAACCGCGCCCGGTCGATTTCTTCGGCAATGAGGTGGGCTTTGTCCTGCGCGCGGCATTCGGCGGCGATTTTGCCTGAATCCACTTGGTTGGCGGCTTCGAGCAGGGCGAGCCAGTGCGCGCGTTGCGGGTAGGGGGTGTTTTCGCGGTTCAGACGACCTTGTTTGTCGGCAATGCAGACGTTCAGGGCGGCAGCGAAGCGTTCGGGTCGTCTGAAAGCGTCGGTTTTTTTCAAAACGGTTAAGATGGTTTTGTTTTTGAATTGCCCGACTTGGTGGAACATGATGTGCCAACGGCAGACAAGTTCGGCAAGCTCTGCGCAGTGTCTAGGCGCGCGCAGCCGCTGATTGACTTCGCGCACGGGCTCGACGCCGTTGAGGTCGTGTCCGTGGTGTTTGGGCAGGATTTCGGGCGGGGTTTTCGCTTTGCCCAAATCGTGCAGCAGAGCGGCGTAGCGTTCGGGTAGCGTCAGCCCCATATCGGCGGCGCGTTGCAGCGTCATCAGGGTATGGATGCCGCTGTCGATTTCGGGATGATAGTCGGCGCGTTGCGGCACGCCGAAGAGGGCATCGACTTCGGGCAGCAAGACTTCGAGCGCGCCGCATTCGCGCAACACTTCAATCATCTTTCGGGGATTTTTTTCCATCAAACCTTTCGCCAACTCCTGCCAGACGCGTTCGGCAACCAAAGCGTCCGCTTCGCCGTTTTCCACCATCTGCCGCATCAGCTTCATGGTTTCTTCGGCGATTTCAAATCCGTAGCGTGCGGCAAAGCGGGCGGTGCGCAGGATGCGGACGGGGTCTTCGGCAAAAGCGGGGGAAACGTGGCGCAAAATACCCGCCGCCAAATCCTGTTGTCCGCCGAAGGGGTCGATGATGAGGTCGTCTGAATCCTGCGCCATCGCGTTGATGGTCAGGTCGCGGCGCATCAAATCCTGCTCCAGCGTAACGTCTTTGTCGGCGTGAAAACTGAAACCGGCATAGCCCTTGGCGGTTTTGCGTTCGGTGCGGGCGAGGGCGTATTCTTCGTGGGTTTCGGGATGGAGGAACACGGGAAAATCTTTGCCGACCGGCTGGAAGCCTTGCGCCAGCATGGTTTGTGCGTCGGCACCGACGACCACCCAGTCGCGGTCTTTGACGGGCAAACCTAAAAGATAATCGCGGACGGCGCCGCCGACGAGGTAGGTTTTGATGGTGTGTGTTTTCTGAGTCATTGAATTGGTCTTGGGTAACAATCAGAATGTATAGTGGATTAACTTTAAACCAGTACGGTGTTGCCTCGCCTTAGCTCAAAGAGAACGATTCTCTAAGGTGCTGAAGCACCAAGTGAATCGGTTCCGTACTATCTGTACTGTCTACGGCTTCGTCGCCTTGTCCTGATTTATGTTAATTCCACTATAATCAAGCTTGGTCAGATGGGCATTCTGTCTGCAATCATGTGAATAAAGGTCGTCTGAAAAACGGTTTGGCGAAATCCGCTGTTTATGGTAGCGAAACGCTTGCACCCGTTTTCAGACGACCTTGTGGCAAAACGAAAGGTTTATTTTGCCGCTTTGTTGCTGTCGATAATCTTCAGTCCGGCTGAAACCAGGCTGCCGATGTCGGCGACGTTGGCAGGCATAATCAGCGTGTTGCTTTCTTTTGCCAAATTGCTGAAGGCGGCGACATATTGCTCGGCAACTTTCAGGTTGACGGCTTCTGAGCCGCCCTCTGAGCGAACTGCCTCGGCGATTTTGCGGATGGCGTCGGCGTTGGCTTCGGCAACTAGGCGCAGGGCTTCGGCTTCACCTTGCGCGCGGTTGATGCGGGCGATTTTTTCGCCGTTTGACGCATTGATGGCAGCTTGCGCTTCACCTTCAGACTGTTGGATTTCCGCTTCGCGCTGACCGCTGGCAAGGTTGATTTGCTCGATTTTGCGGCCTTCGGATTCGGCGATGCGGGCGCGTTTTTCACGTTCGGCGGTAATTTGCGCCTGCATAGAACGCAGGATTTCTTGCGGCGGAACCAAGTCTTTGATTTCGTAACGCAATACTTTCACACCCCATGCGCCTGCCGCTTCGTCGAGCGCGGAAACGACGATGCTGTTGATTTCGTCGCGCTCTTCAAACGTTTTGTCCAACTCCATGCGGCCGATAACCGAACGCAGCGTGGTTTGGGCAAGTTGGGTAATCGCCATGATGTAGTTGCTGGAGCCGTAGGAAGCGAGTTTCGGATCGGTTACTTGGAAGTAGATGATGCCGTCAACGGTAAGCTGGGTGTTGTCGCGGGTGATGCAGACTTGGCTGGGAACGTCCAAAGGCACTTCTTTGAGCGAGTGGCGGTAGGCGACGCGGTCAACGAAAGGAATCAGGATGTTCAGACCGGCGGTCAGCGCGTTGTGAAATCTGCCGAGGCGTTCGACGACGTAAACTTCCTGCTGTGGCACGACGATAAAGGCTTTGAAGCCGAAAATTACGACGACAAGCAACAGGATGACGGGGAAACTGTATAAAAATTCCATTGTTTTTTCCTTATGCGGTGAGAGCAAAAATTAATATTAATAGGTGAATATTTTCAGGAAGGGTAATCAATTCGCCCATGATGCTCCTTTCGATTTTATTAATCAATTGAAACGAATAAGTAAAACATTACCGTTTTTACCGGTAATCACGGCGGTAGAGGTCGTCTGAACGGCATCGGCATTTTCAGCCTGCGCCTGCCAGTACGTTCCCCGATACGAAACTTCATAGCAATCGCCGTGAAGGCGGCGGAGGATTTGAACGGTCTGTCCGATGTCCAAATCATCGTTCAATTCTTGGCGGGGCGCAGTTTTTTTGAATTTACTGTGTACCACCCAGATACCGACGGCGGATAAAACGGCTGCCGCAGCGACGGCAATCGAAGTATTACCGGTCAGCCCATACACCAATCCCGCGCCGAACAAAGCCGCGCTGACAACCAAGAGATATACAGTACCGACAAACAGCTCGACAATCAGGACGGCGGCGGCAACGATAAACCAAGTAGTCATATAGATTCCTTAAGATTCGGGTGGGACAGACTCAATCATAACGGCACAAAGGCTGACTGACAATTCAATCATGACAATATTTTATAGTGGATTAACTTTAAACCAGTACGGCGTTACCTCTCCTTACCGTACTACCTGTACTGTCTGCGGCTTCGTCGCCTTGTCCTGATTTATGTTAATTCCACTATAATTTATGCGTCCGGAAGAAATAGAAGGTCGGCAGAAAAGGCGTCATCTCCATTTTGCTGCGTTATAATCATTTTTCACGATCATGAAGGCATCAATATGCAAACTTGGCACGAAGCAATCGGCTCGGAAAAGTCCGAACCCTATTTCCAACACATCATCGAAACCGTCAAAAAAGAGCGCGGCATGGGGCGGATTATCTATCCGCCTGCCGAAGACGTGTTCAACGCCTTTAAAGCAACCGAATTCGGTAACGTCAAAGTCGTGATTTTGGGGCAAGACCCGTATCACGGCGCAGGACAGGCGCACGGGCTGGCGTTTTCCGTCCGCGAAGGCGTCGCCGTCCCACCCTCGCTGGTCAATATTTACAAAGAGCTGGCGGACGACATCGAAGGCTTCCGTATCCCGCAACACGGCTATCTGCAACATTGGGCGGAGCAGGGCGTTTTACTGCTCAATACCGTCCTGACCGTCCGCGCGGGACAGGCGCATTCCCATGCTACATTGGGTTGGGAGCGCTTTACTGACGAAGTGGTCAACCAAATCAATCAAAACCGTGAACACGTCGTCTTCATGCTTTGGGGCAGCCACGCGCAGAAAAAAGGCGCGTTTATCGACCGCAGCCGCCATCTCGTCCTCAGCGCGCCGCACCCCTCGCCGCTGTCTGCCTATCGCGGTTTTTTCGGCTGCAAACACTTTTCCCGCGCCAATGCCTATTTGCAGGAAAAAGGCATAACGCCGATAGACTGGCAGGTATAAAAACAGGTCGTCTGAAAACGGCAGCCCGGCAAACCGGACAATCCACCAACCGTCTGAACAAGCCTTCCTTTTTCAGACGACCCCTTCCCCAACCCCACAGGAGAACACTATGCAGGTAACGACTTCAGCCATTGTCAACGGCGAATTTGAAGACAAATACGGCAAGCGCGGCAGCCAGTTCAGTCCGAATAACATGCCGACTTACTCCATTCCCTTTGAAATCAGCGGCGCGCCCGAAGGCACGAAATCCTTCGCCGTCGTTTTAGAAGACAAAGACGCCATTACCGCCAGCGGATTCGTGTGGACGCACTGGCTGATTGCCGACCTCAAGCGCACCTCCGTCGCCGAAAACGAAAGCCTGACCACCACCGACTACACGCAAGGCGCAAACAGTTGGGCGAGCCTGTTGGGCAAGTTGGACATCGAAGAAGCCACAGGCTACGGCGGCATGTATCCGCCCAACTGCCGCCATCGCTACGAACTCATCGTTTACGCACTCGACACCGTATTAAACCTGCCGCGCGGCTTCCGCTTCAACGACCTGCATTTCGCCATGCAGGGACATATCTTGGACAGCGCAAGCGTAATGGGAACGTATGACGTATAAGCCCAAACCGCTTGTTTGAAAAAAGGTCGTCTGAAAATTTTCAGACGACCTT
>NZ_KV838100.1:88639-117578 GCF_001838645.1 Neisseria sp. HMSC70E02
GTCGTCTGAAAATTTTCAGACGACCTTTTGTTATCAGTGATGACCGCAACCACCACCATGACTTTCGCGCAATGCTTCGGCAGCCTGCTCGTCGGCATGGTAGCTTGAGCGGACCATGGCGCCGATGGCGGCATTGGTGAAGCCCAGTTCGTATGCTTCTTTTTCGAAGATTTTGAACTGGTCGGGCGTGACGTAGCGCAAGACGGGCAGGTGTCCGTCTGAAGGCTGGAGGTACTGGCCGATGGTAATCATCTCGATATTGTGCGCCCGCATATCGCGCATGATTTCGCGCACGTCTTCGTCTGTCTCGCCCAAGCCGACCATGATGCCGGATTTGGTCGGGATGTGCGGCATCATTTCTTTGTAGCGGCGCAGCAGGTCGAGGGAGTGTTGATAGTTGGCACCCGGACGGGCTTTTTTGTACAGGCTCGGATGGGTTTCCAAGTTGTGGTTCATCACGTCGGGCGGGGTTTCGGCAAGGATTTTCAGCGCGATGTCCAAGCGGCCGCGGAAGTCGGGAACGAGGATTTCGATTTTGGTGTTCGGACTGGTTTCGCGGATGGCTTTGATGCAGTCGGCGAAATGCTGTGCGCCGCCGTCGCGCAGGTCGTCGCGGTCAACGGAGGTGATGACGACGTAACGCAGGTTCATGGCTTTGACGGATTCTGCGAGGTGTTTCGGTTCGTCGGGGTCAAGCATATTCGGGCGGCCGTGTCCCACGTCGCAGAACGGGCAACGTCGGGTACAAATATCGCCCATAATCATGAAGGTCGCTGTGCCTTTGCTGAAACATTCGCCGATATTCGGGCAGGAGGCTTCTTCGCAAACAGTGTGCATTTTTTGTTCGCGCAAAATATCTTTGATTTCAAAGAATTTGCGTGACGGCAGCTTGGCGCGTATCCATTCGGGCTTTTTCAGTTTTTCCTGAAGGGGGACGACTTTGATGGGGATGCGGGCGGTTTTGTCCGCGCCTTTGAGTTTGACGCCGCGTTTGGGATCGTCAACTTTGATTTCGCTCATTAATTGTTCGCTTTCGGTGTGAGTTGTGTCTCGAGGTGTGCGGTCAGTTTTTGTGCAACCTCGTCCAAGGTGGGACAGGGTTGGACAAAATCCGCGATTTGTGTCATTTCCATGCCGGCATAGCCGCAGGGATTGATGTGGGTAAACGGGCTTAAGTCCATGTTTACGTTTAATGCCAGGCCGTGATAGACGGAACCGTCTTTGATGCGCAAACCGAGTGAGGCGATTTTGCGCTCACCGACATAAACGCCGGGGCGTTTCGGGTCTGCCGCCGCTTCGATTCCGTATTCCGCCAAAGTGGCGATGATGCTGTTTTCAAGCGCGGAAACGATGTTGCGGACGCTAGTTTTGCGGCGTTTGAAGTTGATCATGGTGTAGATGACCAACTGGCCGGGACCGTGATAGGTGATTTGTCCGCCCCGGTCGATTTGGACGACGGGTATGTCGTCGCGGATCAGGAGGTGTTCCGGTTTGCCTGCCAGGCCTTGTGTGAAGACGGGCGGATGCTCGACCACCCATAATTCGTCTTCGGTATGTTCGTCGCGGGCTGCGTTGAACGCTTTCATGGCTTCGAAAGTCGGTTGGTACTCGACCAAGCCTTTATGCACGATTTTCATATCAGTACACTACTTTCACCATTTCGTGATCGGTCAGGGCGCGGTAGATTTTGTCCAGTTGCTCTTTGCTTTCGACGTTTACTTTGACGGTTGCGCCGGTATAGTTGCCCTTGCTGCTTTGACGGGTGGTGATGTGGTGGGGTTCGGTATCGGGCGCGTGCTGGCGGACGGTTTCCAGGATATTTTTTTCAAATTCGGGATGCGCGTTGCCCATGACTTTGATGGGGAATTGGCAGGGGAATTCGATGAGTGAGGTTTGGTCGGTCATGGCTGACTCCTGATGTGCTGTATGCCGAGAGGTCGTCTGAAAAGTTTCCAGCCTTTCAGACGACCTCGAACGGCGTGTATTTTATCGCAAAAAGTTGCCGATAAAAATAGAAGCGTACATCGGCTTTTTCAAGTCTTGAAATACGCTTTTCCATCCCAATTTAAGCCACATTCCGAATTTATTACCAAGTAGAGAACAATATGCCGACAAAAGAAAAACATTTTGAGGAATACAGCGCACTGGCAACCCTGCCTTTACGCGATGTCGTCGTTTATCCGCACATGGTGTTGCCGCTGTTTGTAGGCCGCCCGAAATCCATTGCGGCATTGGAAGCGGCAATGGCGAATGACGATCCGGTGTTTTTGCTGGCGCAAATCGACCCGAACACCGAAGATCCGACGGCGTCCGATTTGCACCGTACAGGTACGGTCGCGCAGGTTTTGCAGGTGTTGAAGCTGCCTGACGGCACGGTAAAAGTGTTGGTCGAAGGTATCCGGCGCGGCAGAGTGTTGACCATTGAAGAGAGTGGCGGACTGTTCCTGTCACATGTTGAAGCTGTCAACGAGTATGCGGATGCGGACAATCCCGATATTGAAGCCATTCGCCGCACGCTGCTTACCCAGTTTGACCAATACGCCAAGTTGAATAAAAAAATCCCTGCCGAAATCATCAATACCATCAATGGTATCGATGATAACAGCCGTTTGGTGGACACGATTGCGGCGCATTTGCAGTTGAAACTGGAGCAGCGCCAACAGATTTTGGAAACTTTCGGCATTATTGGCCGTATGGAGTTTCTGCTTGCCCAGTTGGAATCTGAACTGGACATCATGCAGGTCGAAAAACGCATCCGCGGCCGTGTCAAACGCCAGATGGAAAAATCCCAGCGCGAGTATTATCTGAACGAGCAAGTGAAAGCGATTCAGAAAGAATTGGGCGAAGAAGACGAACGCGGCGAACTGGATGCGTTGGAAGCAAAAATCAAAGAAGCGGGCATGACCAAAGAAGCCGAAGAGAAATGTCTGTCTGAACTGAAAAAACTCAAAATGATGCCGCCTATGTCTGCGGAATCCACCGTGGTACGCAACTACATCGATACTTTGCTTGAGCTGCCGTGGAAGAAAAAATCCCGTGTCAGCAAAGACATCGCCAAAGCCGATTTGGTGTTGAACGCCGACCACTATGGCTTGGAAAAAGTCAAAGAACGGATTTTGGAATACCTCGCCGTCCAAAAACGTATGGACAAACTCAAAGGTCCGATTCTGTGTTTGGTCGGTCCTCCGGGGGTGGGTAAAACCTCTTTGGGCGAATCCATTGCCAAAGCAACAGGCCGCCAATACGTCCGCATGGCTTTGGGCGGCGTGCGCGACGAAAGCGAAATCCGCGGCCACCGCCGTACCTATATCGGCTCTATGCCCGGCAAAATCCTGCAAAACATGGCTAAGGCAGGCGTGAAGAATCCGCTGTTCCTGCTCGACGAAATCGACAAATTGGGCAGCGACTTCCGAGGCGATCCCGCCAGCGCGTTGCTTGAGGTGCTCGATCCTGAGCAAAACAACAAGTTTGCTGATCATTATGCGGAAGTGGATTACGACTTGAGCGATGTGATGTTTATCGCCACATCTAATAGCTTGAACATTCCGACCCCATTGCTCGACCGCATGGAAATCATCCGTTTGTCCGGTTATACCGAAGACGAGAAAATCAATATCGCCATGCAGTATCTCGTGCCGAAGCAAATGAAACGCAACGGCGTGAAAGAAGGCGAATTGGTCGTAGAGGAAAGCGCGGTACGCGATATCATCCGTTATTACACCCGTGAAGCCGGCGTACGTTCGCTCGATCGCGAGATTGCCAAAATCTGCCGCAAGGTGGTGATGCAGATTACCTTGAACGAAGATAAGAAGAGGTCGTCTGAAACCAAGAAAACCAGCAAAGCCAAGCCTAAAGCGATTAAAGTCAATGAGAAAAACCTGCATGACTACTTGGGCGTGCGCCGCTTCGATTACGGCGTTGCCGAAAGTGAAAACCGTATCGGACAGGTTACCGGTTTGGCGTGGACGGAAGTCGGCGGCGAATTGCTGACTGTCGAAGCCGTAGCATTGCCGGGCAAGGGCGTGATCCAGTGTACCGGCCAGTTGGGCGACGTGATGAAGGAATCTGTGTCCGCGGCATGGTCTGTTGTCCGTTCCCGTGCAGAATCAGTGGGTTTGGCTCCTGATTTTTACGAGAAAAAAGACATCCATGTTCACGTTCCAGAAGGCGCAACGCCGAAAGACGGCCCGAGCGCAGGTATCGCCATGACCTTGGCGATGGTGTCTGCCTTCACCAAAATTCCGGTGCGCGCCGATGTGGCGATGACAGGCGAAATCACCCTGCGCGGCGAAGTCTTGCCAATCGGCGGTTTGAAGGAAAAACTGTTGGCTGCCTTGCGCGGCGGCATCAAACACGTCCTGATTCCGAAAGACAACGTCAAAGACTTGGAAGAAATCCCTGAAAACGTGAAAACCGGCCTGACCATCCATCCGGTCAAATGGATAGACGAAGTCCTCGCTTTGGGATTGGAAAGCCAGCCGACACCTTGGGTTGCGCCTTTAAGTACCGAAGAGGCACAGGTTGAAACCGCCAAGCCTAAGTCAAGGGCGAAAGCGACCAAACACTGATTTTGTAAAAAATGTGTTGCAAAAGATGCGGGTTTGCCTTGAAAGCCTGTAAAATAGGGCAATTCCGCATTTTTTGCTTGACACGGTATTTTCAGAATTGCTATAAAGCGCAAAGGTACTCAAAAGTACGAAGCCCCGAGTATTCGGGCATTTCATTATTTTCAACGATAGGAAGGGACTGATTGTGAATAAGTCTGAATTGATCGAAGCAATTGCTCAAGAAGCCGGCATTTCTAAAGCTGCCGCCCAAAAAGCTCTGGATGCCACTACCAATGCTGTAACCAACGCTCTGAAAAAAGGCGACACCGTAACTCTGGTCGGTTTCGGTACTTTCTACGTTGGTGAACGCGCAGAACGTCAAGGCCGCAACCCTAAAACCGGCGAGCCTCTGACCATCGCTGCTGCTAAAACTCCTAAATTCCGTGCCGGTAAAGCATTGAAAGATGCCCTGTAAGCATAGATAGGCATTAAGCCTGATAAAAATCGACTCTGATATAGGAGTCGATTTTTATTTTGTGCTGTTTTTGTACATTTAACATAGAAATAAATCTAGAAATAAATCGAATAAAATTTGTGAGCAATGCTGCCTTGTGCCGTTATGTTCATGGTTTTGAGATGTTCGGAAGAATTTTGCCGTCATGAATTAGGCGGAAAGCGAGACATTTCCAGAAATGTCTTTTGTTTGTTATACTTTCGGCGTTTAACTTTTGCAATTGTTTATAAGGAGCGCAAAATGGCAGATTTTAATAAAATCTTGACGCCGGGTGATGTCGATAGCGGCATTATTAATGTTGTGAACGAAATTCCTGCGGGCAGCAATCATAAAATCGAATGGAACCGCAAATTAGCGGCTTTCCAACTCGACCGTGTTGAACCTGCAATTTTTTCCAAACCTACAAACTACGGTTTTATCCCTCAGACTTTAGACGAAGATGGCGATGAATTGGATGTATTGCTGGTGACAGAGCAGCCATTGGCTACCGGCATTTTTCTGGAAGCGCGCGTCATTGGCGTGATGAAATTTGTTGATGACGGCGAGGTTGACGATAAAATCGTTTGTGTTCCTGCCGATGACCGCAACAATGGCAATGCGTACAAAACATTATCTGATTTGCCGCAACAATTAATCAAGCAAATCGAATTCCATTTCAACCACTACAAAGACTTGAAAAAAGCAGGTACGACCAAAGTCGAATCCTGGGGTGATGTTGAAGAAGCGAAACAAGTCATTAAAGAATCGATTGAGCGTTGGAATAAACAAGCTTAATTGAGATCAACAAGCAAAAGGTCGTCTGAAAATATTTTCAGACGACCTTTTTGTTTTTTATGACTATGGCGCGAGCTTGGCGTTTGCCTGTTTGGCAGGGGAATTTTTTGGTATGATTGCCCCTTATATTTTCTATTGATAGGTTTGCACTATGTCTGTCTATACAAGTGTTTCTGATGAGGAAATGCGGGCGTTTTTGACCCAATACGATTTGGGCGGTTTTGTATCGTTGCAGGGAATTGCGCAGGGGATTACAAACAGCAATTATTTTTTGACCACCACGACGGGGCGTTACGTTTTAACGGTATTCGAGGTATTGAAGCAAGAGGAGTTGCCGTTTTTTCTGGAATTGAGCCGGCATCTGAGTAGCAATGGCGTGGCTTGTCCTGCTCCGATTGTACGCAAGGATGGTAAGCTGGATTCTGTCTTGGTGGGCAAACCTGCCTGTCTGGTTACTTGCCTGAATGGCTCGGATACCGGCTGGGCAACGGAAATGCAATGTTTCAATACAGGGGCCATGTTGGCAAAAATGCATATTGCCGGACAGAGTTTCCCGCAAAAAATGGTCAATCCGCGTTACGACCGCTGGTGGCACGATGCTTGCAGTCAGCTTTTGCCGGTATTGAGTGAAGATGATGCGGCTTTGCTGCAAAAGGAGATTACTGATTTAGATGGTAATCTGGGTAATCATCTGCCTTCAGGCATTATCCATGCCGATTTGTTTAAGGATAATGTTTTATTGGATGGGGAGAAGGTGGCGGGCTTTATCGATTTTTACTATGCCTGCAACGGAAATTTTATGTATGACCTGGCCATTGCTGTCAATGACTGGGCAAGAACAGCCGAGAACAAGCTGGATAGTTCCTTGCAAGATGCTTTTATCAGGGGGTATGAAAGTATCAGGCCTTTGTCTGATGAAGAACGTGAATATTTCCCGATTGCCCAAAGAGCGGGCTGTATCCGGTTTTGGGTGTCGCGTCTTTTAGACTTTCACTTTCCGCAAACCGGTGAAATGACGTTTATTAAAGATCCCAATGCTTTTAGAGATTTGTTGCTGAGTTTGAATTAATGCATATGCAGGTAGTGAATTAATACTTGGTATTTGAAATGTAATGTATAGTGGATTAACTTTAAACCAGTACGGCGTTACCTCTCCTTAGCTCAAAGAGAACGATTCTCTAAGATGCTGAAGCACCAAGTGAATCAGTTCCGTACTATTTGTACTGTCTGCGGCTTCGTCGCCTTGTCCTGATTTATGTTAATTCCACTATAAATTTGGTCTTAAAACTGCACCCGAAGCTGGATGGGATGTCCAACTTTTAGGGTGCAATTTTATTTTTCAGACGACCTTTTCAGTCTTTCTTCTTCAAGCGATGGCTGACGGTATTGAAAAAGCCGCGCAGGATGTCGATGTCTTCGGTTTGCGTGTTAGCGCGGCCGAACAGGCTTTGCATACGGCGCATCAGGCGTTCGCTGTTGCGGCGGTTGAAGAAGCCGATGTCGTCCATGACGCTTTCCATGTGGGCGACCATGCCTTTGATTTGTTCGTGTGTGGCGGCGTGGTCTTCTTGTTGCAGGTGGGTCATGGGCATATCGGTCTGGCTGAAGATTTCGTAACACACGACCTGAACGGCTTGGGCGAGGTTGAGCGAGAAATAGTCGGGATTGCCGTTGATGGTCATCAGACGGTTGCACGCCTGTACTTCTTCAATGCTCAAGCCGAAGGTTTCGTTGCCGAAGACGAGGGCAACTTGTTCTCCGCGTTGTGCCGCCTGCAATAATTTGGGAACCAGTTCGCGCGGGGTTTGCAGCGGGGCGGTGATTTCGCGGCGGCGGCTGGTAAGGGCGCAGGCGAGCGTGGTGTCGGCGAGGGCTTCGTCGAGCGTGGCGGCAATTACGGCGTTGTGCAATACGTCTGCCGCGCCGGAAGCGAGGATGAAACTTTCCTCCGGCAGTTGGAAATCTTGCGGGTTTTCGGGGTTGAAAACGGGCGGTTGCTTGGTCATCGGCGTGGACATCAAATTCGGGGCGACGATGGTGAGTTTGTGCAGCCCCATGGTTTTCATGGCGCGGGCGGCGGAGCCGATATTGGCGGGATGGCTGGTGCGGGTGAGGATGATGCGGATGTTGCCGAGATAGTCAGGCAATTCGGGCTTGGTTGAAGTCATGTTTTGTTTTCGGTTTGTTCGGGAATCGGGTATAATACGCCATCTTTTTGTTTTCAGACGACCTTTCGCCTTGGAGCTTGAGAGGTCGTCTGAAATGTTCTTTAACAACGTCGGAAACGTACAAACGTTGCGTCCGGTGCAGATGCGCCGGACGGTATTTTACCTGATTTAGAAAGAAAACCCATGAATCCGTTTTTAAATACCGCTTTCAAAGCCGCCCGTAAAGCCGGGCAGATGATGATCCGCGCAAGCGGCAATCTGGATGCCGTCAAAGTTGACAGCAAGGCATTCAACGATTTCGTTTCCGACGTTGACCGCAATTCTGAAATGATTTTGGTGGAAGCGCTTAAAGAAGCCTATCCGCATCACAAAATCACTTGCGAAGAAGGCGGTTCTCACGGCAAAGCCTCTGCGGAATACGAATGGATTATCGATCCGCTCGACGGTACGACCAACTTCTTACACGGCCATCCCCAATATGCGATTTCTATGGCACTGCTGCACAAAGGCGTGTTGCAGGAAGCTTTGGTGTACGCACCTGAACGCAACGATGTTTACATGGCTTCGCGCGGCAAAGGCGCGTTGCTCAACGACCGCCGTATCCGCGTTTCTTCCCGCATTGAGTTGAACCGCTGCTTGATCGGTACCGGCTTCCCTGTTGTCGACCAAAGCATGATGGACAAGTATCTGGCTATTTTGAAAGACTTTTTGGCAAAAACGGCCGGAGGGCGCAGAGAAGGTGCGGCTTCATTGGATTTGTGCGCCGTAGCGGCTGGCCGTTTGGACGGTTTCTTCGAGTTCAACCTCAAACCTTGGGATATTGCCGCAGGTGCGCTGATTGTGCAGGAGGCGGGCGGTATCGTTACCGATATGTCCGGCAATGAAGGCTGGCTGGAAAGCGGCGATATTGTGGCAGCCAATCCGAAAGTGCTGGCGCAAATGTTGCAAATCATTGGCGGACATCTGTAAACAGGAGGTCGTTTTCAGACAACCTTTTGCTCGTTTTTAATACGGTGTCGTGATTTAGCAATAGTAGGAATATCATCCATGTTACTTTCAGGAGCAGATAACTACCTTTTATCGCAATCTGAAAACAGGGATTCCGATTAATGATAATATGCTCAAAAAATTGATTTGCAACAGGCAACCCCTCTGCCAATCTGATAAATGACGAACCGTATTGTTGTGAATAATATGAAGAAAAAAACTTTTTTGAATCGTCCCAAGACATCCGTTTTCCGCACCGGGCAAATTGCTGCCGCAGTGTGCGCGGCAGTATGCGCGGCAACGGCGCAAGCCTACCCTTTGCAGGCTATTTTAAGGGATGCCATGGTGTCCGACCCGATTGTGAAGGAAGCAAAAGCAACCGAAGATTCGGCCAAAAGTACGACGAAGGCGACCCGTGCGCGCCATTATCCCGTGTTGACGCTGACGGGTACCAAAGTTTTGGCGCAGAAAAACAAATATTCCAGCAACGATATGAATGACGGTGTCGGCATACGCGGAACTTTGAATGTATATTCATGGGGCGCCATCAATGCGGCGGTGCGGCGCGATAAAAACAGAGAGCAATACTACCATCATCGTTATTTCGAAAATCAGGAACGTCTGGGCAGCGACATTGGCAAACTCTATTTGACCGCATTGCGCGCGAAAGAAATCCTGCGTATCAACCGTCAGAGCTTGGTCCGACACAATAATCTCCTGAAAGATTTGAATATTATCGTGAAATACGATAGCGGCCGCCGTTCCGAACTCATTGAAGCGCGTGCGCGCCTGTTGCAGGTCGAATCATCCATCGCGCAACAACAACGCACGATGGAATTGGCGTTGAGCCGCTTGTCCCGCTACACCGGACGGCAGTTGACAGCAGAAGATTTGGAAGATCCGTTTGCCAACGATAGCGCGGAATCATTGGTTCGCCGTTTCAAAACCGTCGATAACAACACTAATCCTTCCTATCGGGCGCAGGTGGCAGAACGTGACAGCGTGAAGGCAGATTTGGACGTTTCCAAGGCAGAACGCCTGCCCGCCGTAAATCTGGAAGGTAATGCGAACCGTGACAACAGACAGCTTTATCTGAATGTGGCATGGAATGTCTTGGACGTTGCCGCGCGCCATAATGTGCAGAAAAATGCCGATGCCCTGATTGCCGCCGAATCGAAATCCGAGCAGATTATGCGCGACATCACCGAAAAAACCCAAACCGCCGAAATCGACATGCGCGAGAGCGAACGCCGTGCTGATATTGCCGCGCAACATATTGCCGCTCAAAAAGACGTGGTTAAAACTTACGAGCTGCAATTCAAAATCGCCCGCCGCACGCTGACCGACGTTTTGGGCGCATACAACGAATTGTCCAGCATTGAGCAGGAAAACATTTCGGCGCGCAACGACTTCCGCGATGCCGCGTTGGATTATCTGGCTGCGCAGGCGCAAATGGCGAATTGGGCAGGCTTGAAGCAATAACATAAAATCTTAACATCATTACTCATTACGCGAATTATCATGAAAGCAATTATTGAACATATTGTGTTGGTTACCCGTCTCTTAGGGGCGCCTGTGTCAGAAGCCGCGCTGACGGCAGAGGTGGTGCGGGATAAAAAACTCAATGTTAACTATCATTCCCTCGTCGAAGTCTTACGCAGCCACGGCTTCGAAAACACATTGTCCAAGCGCAATCTGGAAGACATTCCATCGCTTGCCGTTCCTGTGATGATCATTCTTCACAACGAAGAGGCTGCCGTCATTACCAATATCGAAGGTTCGGGTCGGAACAGGAAATATCATATCCGTCAGGTAGATGGCTTGGAGCAGCAGCTTGATCATGACCAGCTTTCCGGTCTGTATCTGGGTTACTGCTGGTTTATCAAGCCCAAAATGGCGGCGGACACACGTTCCGAACTGCCTGAATACCACCTTCCCAAAGCATGGTTTTGGAAAGTCATTTGGCGTTTCCGCAGCTATTACTATCAAGTGATTTTGGCAACCGTCATCATCAACTTCCTCGCCTTGGTCAGCTCGTTGTATGTCATGAACGTGTACGACCGCGTCATTCCCAACCAAGCCTATGAAACCCTGTGGGTTTTGAGTATCGGCGTTGTCCTCGCCATTTTGTTCGAATTTGCCGCCAAGATGATACGCGGCCATTTGACCGACATCGCCGGTAAAAAGGCCGACCTGATTATCAGCTCTGCCTTGTTCCGCCGCGTGATGGCATTGCGTCTCGCCGACCGTCCCGCTTCGTCCGGTTCATACGCCAACAACCTGCGCGAATTTGAATCCGTACGCGAATTCATGACCAGCGCGAGCCTGTTGACTTTGGTGGACTTGCCGTTCTTGTTGCTGTTTATCTTTGTTATTTCGATAGTCGGCGGCAAACTGGCATTGGTTCCTTTGGCGATTATTCCGATTGTCGTCATTGTCGGCTTCATCGTCCAGCGCCCCTTGTCGCGCCACATTAACGAATCCATGAAAGAAAGCTCGCAACGTTCAGGCCTTGCCGTAGAAGCCATTGAAGGCATCGAAACCCTGAAAACCAACAATGCGACTTCATGGGCGCAACAACGCTGGGACGAATATACCGCCAAAACCTCCGCCTCATCCATCAAAGTAAAAGATACCAGCAACTTCATGGTCAACTTCGCCGTTGCCATGCAGCAGCTCAATACTGTCTTTTTGGTCGTTGTCGGTACCTATCTGATTCATGCCGACAACCATGCGGAACGGATTACCATGGGTGCGCTGATTGCCTCCGTCATCCTGTCCGGCCGCGCGTTGGCGCCGTTGGCTCAAGTTGCCGGCCTTGCTACCCGCTTCCAACAGGCGAAGCTGGCGTTAAGAGGCGTGAACGACATTGTTTCCCGTCCGATCGAACGCAGTCCCGAACGCAAATACATTACATTGGATAACGTTCAAGGCAATATCGCCTTTGAAAACGTAACGTTCAAATACAAAAACGAAAGCAACAACGCAGTTGACGAGTTGCGCATCAACATCCGACCCGGTGAAAAAGTCGGTATCCTCGGACGTATCGGCAGCGGTAAAAGTACCATGCTGAAGCTGGCGAGCGGTCTGTACGACACCGAAAAAGGCAACGTAACCCTCGACGGCGTCGATATGCGCCAACTTGATCCGAATTTCCTGCGGAACCAAGTCCTCCTGTTCAGCCAATCTCCACGCCTTTTCTTGGGTACATTGCGCGAAAACATGGACTTGGCGCGTACCGACAGCTATTCGACCGACCAAGACCTGCTGACCGCACTCAAACGTTTCGGTCTGGACCAAATCATCCGCAACCACCCAAGAGGCTTGGATATGCCTTTGGGTGAAGACGGTTTGGGTCTGTCCGGCGGTCAAAAACAAATCATCGCCCTCGCACGCATGACGCTGCGCGACCCCAAAGTTGTCCTTTTGGACGAGCCGACAACCAGCCTCGACCAAGGTACCGAACGCATGGCATTGAACGCGATTGCCCACTGGGGACGCAACCGCACCATGCTCTTGGTCACCCACCGTCCGCAAGTGCTGCAAATCGTTAACCGCATCATCGTAATGGAAAACGGCAAAGTCGTTATGGACGGCCCGCGCGATTTAGTCTTGCAAAAACTGATGCAAAACGAGCAAAACAAAGTCAAAGCAGCACAACAAGCGCAGGAAAACCAACGTCCTGGCGAAGCGGCGCAAGCATGACGAAAAGGGAAAAGGTCGTCTGAAAACACAAGCAGAAAGCGTTTCAGACGACCTCTTTGAAAACAACAAACAGATACCGAAGATTCATCATTATGAGCGAAAACAACGTTAAATCCAAAGACCTGCATCTCATTAACGATTTGAATGCAGCCTTGCAAAAAGAAAAACACAGCGGCCAATTTTGGGTCATCATCCTGTTTTTCCTGCTGCTCGTCGTCTTTGTCGTATGGGCATACAACAGCACCGTCGAAGAAGTAACCCGCGGCAACGGTAATGTCATTCCCAGCAGCCGCGAACAAGTCATCCAAAGTCTGGACGCCGGCGTCATTACCCAAATGATGGTTAAGGAAGGCGATTTGGTCGAAAAAGACCAAATCCTGCTGAAGCTCGACGATACGCGCAGCCTTGCTGTATTGCGCGAGAGCGAAGCCAAAGTCCAAAACCTCGAGGCCACCATCGCCCGCCTGAAAGCCGAAGCTTACGGCGGCAAACTCACGTTCCCCAACAGCGTCAGCCCCGAACTCCGCCGCCGCGAAACCGCCGCATATAACGCCCGCCGCCAAGCCATGACCGATGCCGTACAAAGTCTGGTACAAAGCAAAGCGGCGCTTGACCGCGAAATCGCCATTACTGCACCTATGGTGGCACAAGGCGTTATGTCCGAAGTCGAACTCCTCAAAATGCGCCGCGAATCCAGCGATCTGACCCTGCAAATTGCCGAACGCCGCAACCGTTACAGAACAGATGCCAACAACGAACTGGTGCAATCCGAATCCGAGCTGGCGCAATCCAAAGAAAACATGGCCATGCGCGCCGACCCGGTCGACCGCTCCCAAATCCGCTCCCCCATGCGCGGCATCGTCAAAAACATCAAAATCAATACCATTGGCGGCGTAGTCAACCCGGGCGAAGAAATCATGCAAATCGTCCCCGTTGACGACAAACTCCTTGTCGAAGCCTATATCCGTCCGCAAGACATCGCCTTCGTCCGCGCAGGACAGCCCGCACTGGTCAAAGTCAGCGCATATGACTACTCCATCTATGGCGGATTGGAAGGCAAAGTTACCCTTGTCGGCGCAGATACCGTCAGCAACTCCATGCAAAGCCGCGCCAATGACTTGAAACTCGACCCCAACCAAGTTTACTACCGAGTCATCGTCCAAACTGAGAACAACGCCCTGAAAGACAAAAACGGTAAAGACATGCCGATTATTCCGGGTATGGTTGCCACAGTGGATATTAAAACCGGCGAAAAAACCATCTTCCAATACCTGATCAAACCGATTACCCGTATGAAACAGGCATTGAGCGAGCGTTAATTTCCCGAATCAAACTTGCGTAACAGTCAAAAGGTCGTCTGAAAAACCGGGCTGTGTCCAAATCTTGGACGTTCATAAAACCCTATTTAGGCGTTCTATATAAGCTGGGTGCTGTATACGACAGGGCCCAGCTTTTTTCACTTTCAAACTGTAACGCTCCCAGATGCAGTAATCCATACAATTATATTCGTCCACCGTCAATTCTCCTGAACGGTAGGAGCATTTCGTTTAATACCGCAAAGAAGCCCTCCATCTGCGTTGCCTTATGCGACTGTATAAATAATGGGATGTGGTTTGTTATTTGAAGCGTAACTTTGGTCATAAAAACTGCACCCGTATGTTTGGATGGAATATCCAACTTTTGGGTGCAGTTTGGTTTTTTCAGACGACCTTTATCCGTTTTAGCGACGGAATTTGCTGTGGTCGAAATCATCAAATGCTTCATAAGCCGCTTGGCATTGGATGCGTTGTTCTTTATAGGGCAGTTGGCGGAAGGCTTTCCGGGCTTTGACGTTTTCTTTCAGCTCGGCTTTGTTGCCTTTGGATTTATACCATGCAGCGCGACGGTCAAGATATTTTTTGCAGACAGGATGCAGCTTGCTTTGTTTGGCTTGGGTTTGAGCGTGGTGGGTTTTATGATGTTTGCGGATGGCTGCATCGGCAGGTTGGGTTGCAAAACCCAGTATCAGTGCTGCAGACAGGGCAGGAATAAGGCTTTTTCTCAGTAACATGGCGGACTCCTGTTTATTTAAAGGGTGCATTTCATTATATTTATGGCTTTTGTAAAAAGGAAATTTGGCAGGATGGGTCGTCTGAAAAAGCAAGCGGGGTATTTAAAGCATTTTGACGAAACCCATCTTCCATTACATATTATCAAACAGAGAAAATAATAAACTACATGAATTATCACGTTTCAGACGACCTTATATTGCATATGTCATCCGTTGTCATGCTGTTTATTTTCAAAATTTAACACAAATCCGAATTTGCCTTATTTCATAAGCGCATAGCCGAAAGAGGGTTTTGATGCTAAAAAACACATCTTTGCGGTAAGGCTTGAATCATAGGGAAAGAGGTCGTCTGAAAGAAAATTGGGAAAAGCCCGATTTCAAAACAGCGGCCTTGTCAAGACTGGATAAGCGACGAAAAATACACTATATTGTGCCACTCGATATTAATACATACTGTATCTTGTGTTTCAGGATGGAGAAAGCTCACGATGAATGCACCGACTGATTTGAAAGTAACCAAGCGCGACGGACGTTTGGAAAATCTCGACTTAGACAAAATCCACCGCGTTGTTACTTGGGCGGCGGAAGGCTTGAAAAACGTTTCCGTATCGCAGGTCGAGCTCAAATCGCACATCCAGTTTTACAACGGCATCCGTACCGACGACATCCACGAAACCATCATCAAGGCGGCTGCCGACCTGATTTCGCAGGATACGCCCGATTATCAATATCTCGCCGCGCGTCTGGCGATTTTCCACCTGCGCAAAATCGCTTACGGCGAGTTCGAACCGCCGCATCTCTTCGACCACGTTAAAAAACTCACCGATGCGGGCAAATACGACCGCCACATCATCGAAGATTACAGCCGCGAAGAGTTTGACGAGCTGAACGCCTATATCGACCACAGCCGCGACATGACCTTCTCGTATGCCGCCGTGAAGCAGCTCGAAGGCAAATATCTGGTGCAGAACCGCGTGACCCGCCAGATTTATGAAACGCCGCAGTTCTTATACATTTTGGTGGCGATGTGCCTCTTCAGCAAATACCCGAAAGAGACGCGCTTGGATTACGTCAAACGTTTTTACGACGCCGTTTCCACTTTTAAAGTATCGCTGCCTACACCTATCATGAGCGGCGTGCGCACGCCTACGCGTCAGTTTTCAAGCTGCGTATTGATTGAATGCGACGACAGTCTGGATTCCATCAACGCCACCACCAGCGCGATTGTGAAATACGTTTCCCAACGTGCGGGCATCGGCATCAACGCCGGACGCATCCGCGGTTTGGGCAGCGAAATCCGCGGCGGTGAAGCGCAACACACCGGCTGCATTCCGTTTTTCAAAATGTTCCAAGCGGCGGTTAAATCCTGCTCGCAAGGCGGCGTGCGTGGCGGCGCGGCAACTTTGTTCTACCCCTTGTGGCACATCGAAGCCGAAAGCTTGTTGGTGTTGAAAAACAACCGCGGCGTAGAAGACAACCGCATCCGCCAGCTTGATTACGGCGTGCAAATCAACCGCCTGCTGTATACCCGCCTGATTAAAGGCGGCAACATCACGCTGTTCTCACCTAACGAAGTCCCCGGCCTGTACGACGCGTTCTTTGCCGACCAAGACGAATTCGAACGTCTCTACACGAAATACGAGCAAGAACCGAACATCCGCAAACGCACCTTGTCGGCTACCGATTTGTTCTCCACGCTGATGCAGGAACGCGCCGGAACGGGACGCATCTATATCCAAAACGTTGACCACTGCAACACGCACAGCCCGTTTGACCCGCGCGTCGCGCCCGTGCACCAGTCCAACCTGTGCATGGAAATCGCCCTGCCGACCAAACCGCTGGACAACATCAACGACCCGAACGGCGAAATTGCCTTGTGCACCTTGTCCGCCTTCAACTTGGGCGCATTAAACAGCTTGGACGAGCTGGAAGGGCTTGCCGATTTGACCGTGCGCGCACTCGATGCCTTGTTGGATTATCAAGACTATCCGGTCGAAGCCGCCCGCACCGCGACCATGAACCGCCGCACGCTCGGCATCGGCGTTATCAACTACGCCTATTATCTGGCAAAAAACGGCGTCCGTTACAGCGACGATTCCGCGCTCGGCCTGACCCACCGCACCTTTGAAGCCATGCAGTATTACCTGCTTAAAGCATCGGTAAACCTTGCCAAAGAATACGGCGCATGCCCGCTGTTCAACCAAACCGTTTATTCGCAAGGCAAACTGCCCATCGACACCTACAAAAAAGACTTGGATGCCGTATGCAGTGAACCGCTGTTGTGCGACTGGGAAAGCCTGCGCGCCGACATCGTCAAATACGGCCTGCGCAACTCCACCCTGACCGCACTCATGCCGTCTGAAACCAGCTCGCAAATCGCCAACGCCACCAACGGCATCGAGCCGCCGCGCGGATTGGTAACGGTCAAAGCATCGAAAGACGGTATCCTGAAACAAGTCGTGCCGGAATTTGAAACCCTGAAAGACGCCTACGAAACCCTATGGCAGCTTCCGGGCAACGAAGGCTACCTGAAACTTGTCGGCGTGATGCAAAAATTCGTCGATCAGGCGATTTCTGCCAATACCGCCTACGACCCGGGCAAATTCGAAGGCAACAAAGTTTCCATGAAACAAATGCTCAAAGACCTGCTGACTGCCTACAAATATGGCGTCAAAACCCTGTACTACCACAACACCCGTGACGGCGCGGACGATACGCAGACCGATATTCAGGATGACGGTTGCGCAGGCGGTGCTTGTAAGATTTGATAAGGGCTTTGGTGAAGTAATTGAAAGCCTTTCCTAAATTTGATTATCAAGGTATTGAATATGATCTAACGCATTTAACTGCGTTTTCTTGTGACTATATTCAACCTGCTAAAAGTGATGGTACGGCGGAAAAACGATACCGCTGTATTATCGAGTTTAGTACACATTGTTTTACAAGAGGTGAAAATAAACGTAAGGGAGAAACGTTATCAGATATTGAACCTACATTGCATTATATAACGGCTAAAGAAACACGAATTTTTTGTTTCGAACGTTATCAGGTTTCAAAAATGTTGCCGCAAATTATGCGTGAAATTAGTAGAAACAAATGTTATTTCACTTCGGCTGATGATAAGTTTCTGACCATATCAGTAACGGATAAAAACGGTAAAAAAGTAGATTATGAAATTTACTTTTCACTTCAAAGAGCCAAATCTCCAAAACATGATGTACATATTTACATTAATAGTGCATATATACGGGATGGGGACTACAAAGAAAATCACGGAACAAAAGTAAGGAGAAAACCGGTTGGTTTCTTTGTGTTATTACATAATACATTGGTTAATAAGAGAATCAAACGCCCAAAGTAAAACAACCCTCGCTTAAAAGCAAGGGTTGTCAGTACAGGCTTCGCTTTATAACTGCTCTTGGGCTAGTAGCCTAAAAAGGCCGGACAAACGCTGAAATGGTTTCATGCCTGCTCATGCGTTTTGTTGAGACAAATTGTACCACGATTGCAATAAGGCTCAAAATAAAAATTTTCAGACGACCTATCTGCTTTGCATAGTCTAGAGGTCGCCTATTCTACTTTTAGATTTAAATCAACCTGAGAAAACCGCCATGTCCTGCGAACACCTAGTCATGTCATACAGCACCTTTTCCAAAACCAAAAACGACGCGCTTAAAGAGCCGATGTTTTTCGGTCAGCCGGTGAATGTCGCACGTTATGACCAGCAGAAATACGAAGTATTTGAAAAACTGATTGAAAAACAACTGTCGTTTTTCTGGCGGCCGGAAGAAATCGACGTGTCGCGCGACCGTATCGACTACGCCAACTTGCCCGAACACGAAAAACATATTTTCATCAGCAACTTAAAATACCAAACCTTACTTGATTCCATCCAAGGCCGTAGTCCGAACGTTGCCTTACTGCCTTTGGTGTCGATTCCCGAGTTGGAAACTTGGATTGAGACGTGGAGCTTCAGCGAAACCATCCACTCGCGCAGCTATACCCACATTATCCGCAATATCGTGAATGATCCGTCGGTCGTGTTCGACGACATCGTGCAGAACGAATACATCATTGCCCGCGCCGAAGACATCGCCTGTTATTACGATGATTTGATCGAATACACCCAGTATTACAACCTGTTGGGCGAAGGAACGCACAATGTCGGCGGCAAGCTCGTTACCGTGTCTTTGCGTGAGTTGAAGAAAAAGCTCTATCTCTGCCTGATGTGCGTCAACGTGTTGGAGGCCATCCGTTTCTACGTTTCATTCGCCTGCTCGTTCGCCTTTGCCGAGCGCGAGTTGATGGAAGGCAACGCCAAAATCATCAAACTGATTGCCCGCGACGAAGCCCTGCACCTGACCAGCACCCAGCATATGCTCAACCTGATGCGTGCAGGTTCAGACGACCCTGAAATGGCGGAAATCGCCGTCGAATTGCAGGACGAATGTTTCAAACTCTTCAAAAAAGCGGCGGAGCAGGAAAAAGAATGGGCGGCCTATCTGTTTAAAGACGGTTCGATGATTGGTCTGAACAAGGAAATTTTGGCGCAATACGTCGAATACATCACCAACCTGCGTATGCAGGCGGTCGGTCTGCCCGCAGGATTCGAAGGTGCTACCCAAAACCCGATTCCGTGGATTAACGCGTGGCTGTCGTCCGACAACGTACAAGTCGCGCCGCAGGAAGTGGAAATTTCTTCTTACTTAATCGGTCAGATCGATTCGGAAGTCAGCGCGGACGATTTGGGCGATTTCGAGCTGTAATCAAACTCGGCGGTTTTTCCATATTTCCATCATCAGAGGTCGTCTGAACAGGTGTAGAAACGAAATCAAAGATTTTAGTTACACCGTGCAGACGGCCTTTCCCGCTTAAACAGATAACAATGGCACTTATCAGCACACACGACAAAACCTTCGAGCTTCAAGAGGGAGAAACCTTATTGGAGGGCTTGGAGCGCACCGGCCACGAGGTCGAATACCAGTGCCGCAGCGGCTATTGCGGTTCCTGTCGCGTCAAAATATTGGACGGCAGGGTGTCCTACGACGATTTCCCGCTGGCCTTTGTCGCGCCCGGTGAGATTCTGCCGTGTTGCTGTCGGGTTCACGAGGACATTAAGGTTGATTGCCGTACTCGGATGAGTGAGCCGGATTTGTTTGATGTCGGCTTGTTTGATGAGCGGGATTGAGTTGATTGAAACCCAATTGTATTATTTTTAGTTCTTTGCTTTAATAATAGGCTCTTCAAATCTAGGTGTAATCATATGAATGTCGCTAAGGGTTTATTGGTTTCAGTTTTATGTTTGAGCTCGGGTTTGCTTGCTGCTCAAAATCATCATTCCCAATGGAAAAAAGTTTATGAAAGGAATTTGACGGATTTTGAATTGAGTCCGGAGGGAAGCGGGTTGGTATTGCTTGCCCAACCGCAAGGACGTTGCAGGATGGATGTTGATTTTTATGGGGAAACGGGACAGGATAAATACCAGTATGAATTTACCCGAGACCGTTTGACGGCAGGTTCGCATCGGGAATACCGCTATACCGCTGCATCGTTGTCGGAAGTCACCAAAGATAAAATAAAATTGGTACGAAATGAGAAGCTGAATCCTGCTTCAGGCGCGGTAAAGAAAGAATTTCGGGATATTTATCAATACGTTCCTAATAAGGTTTTAAAAAAATATTGTTTTTGATATGGCATGGCAAATAAAGCAAGAGGTCGTCTGAAAACTTTTCAGACGACCTCTTGCTTTATTTACCCTATCGTTTAATGCAGATGCTCGTAAATGGTTTCCGCCAATGCCTTGCTGATGCCTTCGACTTGTTCCAAATCTTCTTTGCTGGCGGCAACGACGCCGCGCAGGCCACCGAAGCGGGTGAGCAGGGCTTGGCGGCGTTTGCTGCCTACGCCGGGGATGTCGCTGAGGGAAGAGGTAACGCGGGCTTTGTCGCGTTTTTTGCGGTGGCCCGTGATGGCGAAACGGTGTGATTCGTCGCGCACGGTTTGCAGGAGGTGCAGGGCGGGGCTGTGCGGGGGCAGGCGGAAGGTTTCGCCGGTGAACGGGAGGATGAGTTCTTCCATGCCGGCTTTGCGTTCGGGGCCTTTGGCGATGCCGACCAAGGGGATGTGCAGCCCGAGTTCTTCCCATACGGATACGGCGACGCCGATTTGTCCTTTGCCGCCGTCAATCAATACGACATCGGGCCATTTGACGGCCTCGCCGTTGGCTTCGGCTTCCTGCATTTTGCCGTAGCGGCGGGTGAGGACTTCGCGCATGGCGGCGTAGTCGTCGCCGGGTTTGGCGGTGGTGATGTTGTAGCGGCGGTATTGCAAGGGTTGGATGTTTTGTTCGTCGTACACGACACAGGAGGCGATGGTGGCTTCGCCTTGGGTGTGGCTGATGTCGAAGCATTCTAGGCGGTTGAGGTCGTCTGAATTCATGTTCAGGATTTTTGCCAACTCGTCGATGCGGTGTTGCTGGCTGCTTTGTTGCAGGCGGCGTTGGGCAATCGCCATTTGTGCGTTTTGTTCCGCCATTTTCAGCCAGACTTTGCGTTCGCCTATGGTTTTGGTTACGAACTGCATTTGTTTGCCGTGTTCGCCCTCCAAGGCTTCTTTCAATGCGTCGGGGACGGGGAAGTTGCTGATGATGATGTCTGGTTTGCTTTTGCCCAGATAGTGTTGGGCGACGAAGGCTTCGGCGTAATCTTGTCCGTTTGGTTCGGGGTCGTTTTTGGTGTCGGGGAAGAAGCTTTTGTCGCCGACGTGCCGCCCGCCGCGGATGCTGACCCAGTGTACGCAGACGAGGCCGTCTGAAACGGCGAGTGCAAGCAGGTCGATGTCGTTGGGGTTGTTGGGGTTTTTGCTGTCGATGAACTGGTTGCTCTGCATGATGCCGAGCGCTTGGATTTGGTCGCGGTAGCGGGCGGCTTCTTCAAATTGCAGGTTGGCGGCGGCGGTCTGCATGTTGTGTTGCAGGGTGCGGGTCAGTTCGTCGGTTTTGCCGTTGAGGAAAGTGGCCGCTTGGCGCACGCTGTCGCGGTAGTCTTCCTCGCTGATGTGGCCGACGCAGGGCGCGGTGCAGCGCTTGATTTGATACAGCAGGCAAGGGCGGTCGCGGTGTTCGAACACGCTGTCTTCGCAGGTACGCAGCATGAAGACTTTTTGCAGGACTTGGATGCTGTCGCGCACGGCGTTGCTGTTGGGATAGGGGCCGAAGTATTGGTTGGGCTTTTTCAGTGTGCCGCGGTAATATGCCATCTGCGGATATTGATGCCCACTGAGCATGAGGTAGGGATAGCTTTTGTCGTCGCGGAAGAGGATATTGTATTTGGGCGACAGGGCTTTGATGAAGTTATTTTCGAGAATCAGCGCTTCGGCTTCGGAGCGGGTGATGGTGGTTTCGATGTGGTGAACCTGTTTCACCATCAATGCGATGCGCGGGGAATGGTCGTTTTTCTGGAAATAACCGGACACGCGACGCTTGAGGTTGACCGCTTTGCCGACGTATAAGACGTTGCCGCCTTCGTCGAAAAAACGGTACACGCCGGGCAGGTTGGGCAGGTTTTTGAGGAAGAGGGGGATGTCGAAGTCCGTGGTCATGGGGCGGGTGGTAGTGGGCAGGTTTTCAGACGACCCGATTATAAATCAGAACGCTTGGAATAATGGAACATAAGCAGCTGGTTCATGAGGATGGAAAAGTACCAAATATGGACTAATTTGTACCGTCTAAGCTACCCAAAAGACAAATCGGTCAAAAAATGCTATTCTTATCGCTTTCAACCTATCTGTTTGTAGCAATGAAAAAGTATCTTATTTCGACCGTAGCCGTAGCCATCGCCGCGGGCCTCGGTGCGCCTTACTACTTCGGCATCAAAGCAGAAGAAACCCTGACTGCACAACAAAAGCTGTTGCAGGAATCAGGTTTTCTAACCGTAGAATCCCACCAATATGATCGGGGCTGGTTCGGTGCGACCGAAACTACGGTCATACGCCTGAAACCGACATTGCTTCAAAATACCCAGCAATATCTGCCCGATAATCTGAAAACCGTCTTGCAAGAGCCGATTACGGTTGTGAACCATATCAGCCATGGGCCGTTTGCCGGCGGTTTCGGTACTCAGGCTCATGTGGAAACAGAGTTCAAATACCATCCGGAAACCGAAAAAGTATTGTCGCGCTTCTTTGGCCAACAAGCTCCTTTGACCATGAGCAATACGATTTATTTCGGAGGAAGCGGCAAGCTTCAACTCAGCGTTCCGGCTTTCGACTATGAAGAGTTGTCCGGCATCAAGCTCAGCTGGAAAGGCTTGAGCGGCAACACCGATTACGAAAAAGATTTCCAAAGCTACCGTCATGATTATACCGCTCCGTCTTTGCAGCTCAAGCTGGCGGACAAGGGCGATGTTTCGATGGAAAACCTACATTTTCAATCTGAAACTTCAGACGGACTCAACAAGCTTTCTTTGGGCAAAAGCAGCATTACTTTGGATAAATTCCTGCTGCAATGGAAAGAAAATATTGATTACAACGTCAAGTTGAACGAGTTGATCAATTTGGTGACCAATCTGCAAATCGGTGCATTTGTCAATCCGACCGGCAGTATCGCGCCTTCAAAAATCGAAGTCAGCAAACTGAAATTTGATACCAATACCAACGAAGTTGATAAGTTTATCAATAGCGAAGGACGGTTCCAATTTGAAGAGCTGGTCTATGGCGAAGATAAATATGGTCCGTTGGATATCAATGTGGCAGCAGAGCATTTGGACGGCAAAGGTTTGCAGGCTTTAAAATCCAAGCTTGCCGAAGTCGCCAATAAGAAAATGAGCGAGGAAGAGATCCAAAACGCCTTGCTCCAAACCGCCAAAAACGAAGCTTCGGGTTTATTCACCAATGATCCGGTGCTGAATGTCAAGACATTCAAATTCATCATGCCGCAAGGTCAAGTGGATGTCAGCGGTAAACTAGCCTTTAAAGGCTTGGTGGCAAAAGATTTGAACAGCCTCAGCGAAATGCTGAAAAAAACCCATGCCGATTTCAATGTGAGCGTTCCGAAAAAACTGTTGGAGCAGATGGCAATCAACCAAGCGCGCAGCCTGTTTAGCGTCAATGCCGAAGATGAAGAAGCCGGACGCGCAGGAATTGAAGATATCAATGAAACGCTGCGTCTGATGGTGGACAGCACTGTGAAAAGTATGGCGCAGGAGCAATACCTGACTTTGGAAGAAAACAATATCAAAACCCATCTGACCCTGCAAAACAACGAATTGAAATTGAATGGCAAGGTGTTGCAAAACGATCCTGAGCCTGATTTTGATGAGCAGGACATGTTGCCGGAAAACCTGTCTTCATCTGAAGCAGGCAAGTAAACGGCAATAGACAAAAGGTCGTCTGAAACCGGATTTGAAGTTTGAATCCGATTTCAGACGACCTTTTTTGATTGGTTTGATGGAAGCCATGTTGAGTTGCAGGCAAAAAAATCGCCCCTTTAATTTTAAGGGGCGCAAAAGGAACACAAACCACTACCAAAACTGTTACAGGGCGAACTCCTCTAATTGACGTTGATGGGTTGCCGGATAAAGTGCCTTCATCAAATCATAGGGTGAAAGCGACAAATCTTTGCTTTTGGTCGTCAAGCGACCTTGCTGCGGTGTCAGTTCAAGCAAACGGGCATCAGACGCATGAATAAACTTTTCTTTTGCCTTCTGCATTTTGCGTTGTAAAACGGAAACGACGCGGCTGTACAAACTGTCTTTTTGTTTGACCTCCCGAGTGCTGGCGACCCAGCTTAAACGGGAATGGCTGTCTTCATCTTCAATCAGGAGGATGCCGGTTTGCGGCTGCTCCGACTTACCCATGCAGGGAAGCCAAACATAATAACGACCATCGAGCGTAACATATACGGCATCATGTACTTCGCAATCATCGCAACACTGGGTTGCCAAAAGAGAGCGGATGGTATGTTGGTGCAGTCTCAGAATGTCGAGAGAGACTTGCTGGAAAATATTTTCAGGCATTTTCTTCTCCTTTCGTTCTGTGGCGCGTTGATTTCGTTTCGATGGAATGCATTATACGGATAATTTCAAAATTTGCAAATGATAATTGTTATTATTATGAGAATAAGTAATAAGATAATGATTTTTATGGAAATTAATTTTTTGAAATTGATAAAACTTGAGTGATTTACTCGGAATTTAGAGAAAATGAGCCTTAGCGGGAATGTAAAGATCAATACGTCTGAAAAATTGTCAGCAAAATCCCTTGTCGGGGCAGTATTCATGTCCTAAGAAATATTGTATTCAAATACATAGGTCCTGAGCTTTACCGACTATACATTTGTAGCAGCCTTGCGTATGATTCAAGGCATTTTATCAATGAGCGCTATACAGAAGATTCCTATGAGCAAACGCCAGATTATCCTTGATACCGAAACCACGGGCCTTTATGCCGAAGGCGGCGACCGCTTGGTCGAGTTTGCCGGCCTGGAAATGATCAACCGCCAAATAACCGGCAACAACCTTCATTTATACGTTCATCCCGAGCGCGACATGCCTGAAGAAGCAGCAAAGGTGCACGGCTTGACCATTGAGGTTTTGGAAGAGAAAAACGCGCCGCCGTTTGCCGAAGTAGGGCAGCAGATTGCCGATTTTATACGCGATGCCGAGTTGATTATTCACAACGCCAAGTTTGACGTCGGCTTCCTGAACATGGAATTCCGCCGTATGGGGCTGCCTTCCATTGAGGAACTTGGCTGTACCGTAACCGACACGCTGGCGATGGCGCGGGAAATGTTCCCCGGTCAGAAAGCCAGTCTGGATGCTTTGTGTAACCGCCTTTCCGTCGACCGCAGCAAGCGCGTGCTGCACGGTGCGTTGATTGACTGCGAGCTTTTGGGTGAGGTTTATCTCGCCATGACGCGCCAGCAGTTTGATTTAATGGGTGGCGAAGAAAAAGAAGAAGATGAGGAAGTCAAACCGGTCATTGTTGCCGAAACCAAGCGTCCGGCGCATTTAAAAGTCATCAAAGCCAGCGCAGAAGAACTCGCCGCACACGAACAATATCTGGACGGTTTGGGCGAAGCCTGTTTGTGGCGCAAAGCCAAAACTGCCGGAGCCGAAGCATGACGCGCCGTCATATCGCTCTGATTCCCGCCGCAGGTATCGGAACACGCTTTGGGGCGGGAAAGCCCAAGCAATACGTTGAAATCAACGGCAAAACCGTGTTGCAGCATACGATAGACATTTTTGAAAACCATCCTGCCATCGATTTGATTGCCGTCATCGTATCGCCTAAGAATCAAACGTTTCAGACGACCCCTTCAAGTAAAACACGCGTATTCCGCGTAGGTGGAGCAAGCCGTGCCGAAACGGTGCGCAACGGCGTATCCGCATTGTTGGCGCAAGGTTTGGCGGCGGAGCAGGACAACATTCTCGTTCACGATGCCGCCCGTTGCTGCCTACCGCCCGAGGCGTTGACCCGTCTGATTGAGGAAGCGGGCGGGCAAGAGCAGGGCGGTATTTTGGCAATACCCGTTGCCGACACGCTCAAACGCGCCGACGGTGAAAACCATATTGGAGAAACCGTTTCCCGCGCCGGATTGTGGCAGGCGCAAACCCCGCAGCTTTTTCAGACGGCCTTATTGCACCGAGCTTTGTCGGCAGAGGATTTGAGCGATATTACAGACGAAGCGTCGGCAGTGGAAAAGCTGGGCGTGCAGCCGCTGCTGGTGCAGGGCGATACGCGCAATTTGAAGCTGACGCTGCCGCAGGATGAATTTATTGTGAGGCTGTTGTTGCAGGTCGTCTGAAAAAAGGGCTTAAAGAAAGTCAATTTTGGAACAAATGCTCAACCCGTTTTTCAGACGACCTGACATTGAAAAAAGGACAAAACATGAATATCCGTATCGGACAGGGCTACGATGTCCACCAACTCGTCGAAGGCCGCGATTTGATACTCGGCGGCGTAAACATCCCGTTTGAAAAAGGCCTGCTCGGCCATTCCGATGCCGACGCGCTTTTGCACGCGATTACCGACGCATTGCTCGGCGCGGCGGGTCTGGGTGACATTGGCAGCCATTTTCCCGATACCACTGCCGAGTTCAAAGATGCCGACAGCCGCGTATTGTTGCGTGAAGCGTATCAAAGCGTGCAGGCTTTAGGCTGGCACGTTGTGAACGTGGATACGACCATCATCGCGCAAAAGCCCAAACTCGCGCCGCACATTCCCGCCATGCGCGCCAACATTGCCGCCGATTTGGGCATTCAGACGACCTGTGTGAACATCAAAGGCAAAACCAACGAAAAACTCGGCTATCTGGGACGCATGGAAGCCATCGAGGCGCAGGCGGCGGTGTTGCTGGAAAAAGCGTAAGCAGGCAAGCACAAATGGCATGAAAATGTTAACATATGCCCATCAACCGACATCCCATTAAGGAGAAATCATGGCTACTCAAGACGAATTGAAGCGCATTGCCGCCGAGAAAGCGGTGGAATTCGTACCCGAAAACGAATACATCGGCATCGGCTCCGGCTCGACCGTCAATATGTTTATCGAAGCGTTGGGCAAAAGCGGCAAAAAAATCAAAGGCGCGGTTTCGACTTCTAAAAAGTCCAGCGAACTGATGGCGCAATACGACATCCCCGAAGTATCACTGAATGATGTGATGGGGCTGGCTGTCTATGTTGACGGCGCGGATGAAGTGAACCATATGCTGCAAATGATTAAAGGCGGCGGCGGCGCACATCTGAATGAAAAAGTCGTCGCCAGTGCGTCCGACAAATTCATCTGTATCGCCGACGAGAGCAAATATGTTTCGCGTTTGGGAAAATTCCCGCTGCCCGTAGAAGTGTTGCCCGGCGCGCGTTCGCTGGTGTCGCGCAAACTTTTGGCAATGGGCGGACAGCCTGAATTACGCCTGAACTACACCACCTTCCACGGCAACCAAATTATCGATGTCTATGACTTGCATATCGACCGTCCGCTGACTATGGAAGACGAAATTAACCGCATCACCGGCGTTCTCGAAAACGGCATCTTTGCCCGCAACGCCGCGGATGTGTTGATATTGGGTACAGAGCAGGGCGCCAAAGTCATCAAACCCGGACAAAACTAAGCATCCATTAAGAAAAAGGTCGTCTGAAAAGCGGAAAATGGCTTTTCAGACGACCTTTGCTTTATTTTTGAAGGCTTATTCGATGTTTTGAACCTGCTCGCGCATTTGCTCGATTAAGACTTTCAGTTCGACCGAAGCCTGCGTGCATTCCGCCGCGATTGCTTTGCTGCCCAGCGTGTTCGCTTCGCGGTTCAGTTCCTGCATCAGGAAGTCCAAGCGTTTGCCCGCGCTGCCTTTGTTTTCCGTAACGATGCGGCGGACTTCGGCGATGTGCGTGCGCAGGCGGCTGAATTCTTCGTCAACATCGGATTTTTGGATAAACAGCGCAAATTCCTGCTGTAAACGGTCGTTGTCGATATTGCCGACCGCTTCCGCCAAACGCGCGTTCACCTTGTCCATATGCGCCTGAAGCAGGCTGGGGAATAGCTCACTCAAGGCATCCACGATTTCTTCCATGCTGGTCAAACGTTGCAACAGATGTTCGCCAAGTTTTTTGCCTTCGCGTTTGCGGGCGGCGGCAAATTCTTTCAACGCCTCGTCTAGCAACTCTTGCACGGTTTTCGCCAAAGCTTCGGGGTCTTCGCTTTGACCTGCCAATATGCCCGGAAAGCGCAACACTTCAGCGACCGTCAGCTTGCCGAAACCGTGTTCCTTGCGCCAAGTTTTGTTCAAATCGGACAACTGTTTCACCAATTCTTCATTGGTTTCCAAACTCTGCCCGCCGACTGCCGCGTCCTGCAACTGAATACGGCATTCCAGTTTGCCGCGTGCGGCTGAAGTCGCAATTTTCTCGCGCAACGCGCCTTCCAGATAGCGCAATTCTTCAGGCATTCGGAATTGGACATCCAGATAACGGTGGTTCACCGCGCGGATTTCCAAGTTCACGCGCTTGCCGCCGCATTCGCCTGCGGCATTGGCAAAGCCGGTCATACTGTGGATATGGATGGATTGAGTCATGGTTTTACTCCGTTTCAAAATACGAGTGAAAGTGGAGGGACTATATCATATCTGGACTTTGATGACTTCAAGTATGGTGGATTGGGTTGAAAAGATATAGCGGATTAAATTTAAATCAGGACAAGGCGA
>NZ_KV838100.1:117678-137964 GCF_001838645.1 Neisseria sp. HMSC70E02
GCCGTACTGGTTTAAAGTTAATCCACTATAAAAGACAGCCGCAAGAAACCTGTTTGATGTTTATACAAAAAGGTCGTCTGAAAACCTCTATTTCAAGTTTTCAGACGACCTTTAATCCATCCGTATCAAATTATTTGCCGGCTTTGACGCCCTGCCATTGGCGGACCATGAATTTCAAAATAGTGGGCTGGATAGGAACCATGATGAAGCTGTTTTTCAAATCTTCGTCGCTCGGGAAAATGGTGCGGTCGTCCCTGAACTCGGCTTCCATCAATTCGCGTGCGGGTTTGCTGGAAGGGGCGTAGGTGACGAAATTGCCGTTTTTCGCGGCGACTTCGGGGTCGAGGAAGTCGTTGATGTATTTGTGGGCGTTGGCGACGTTTTTCGCATCTTTTGGGATAACGAAGGAGTCCACCCAAATCCCCACGCCTTCTTTGGGCATCATGACGCGGATTTTTTCTTTGCCGCCCGCTTCTTCGGCGCGCCGTCTGGCGATGTTCAAGTCGCCGCCGAAGCCGATGGTGACGCAGGTGTCGCCGCGCGCCAAGTCGTCAATGAAGCCTGACGAGGTAAAGCGTTTGATATTGGGGCGGTTTTTCTTGAGCAGCTCGGTTGCCGCCTTGATGTCTTCGGTATCGTTGCTGTTGGGGTTTTTACCCATGTAGTTCAACACCATAGGATAAATTTCCGCCGCGCTGTCCAAGTAGCTGATGCCGCATTGTTTGAGCTTGGATGTGTATTCGGGGTTGAACACCAAATCCCATTGGTTGTCCGGCAGTTTGTCCGTACCCAAGGCTTTTTTCACGCGCTCGGTATTGATGGCGAAGGTATTGGTTCCCCAATAAAACGGAACGGCGTATTCGTGGCTCGGATCGACGCCTTCCATCAGTTTCATCAATTCGGGATTGAGGTTTTTATAGTTGGGAATCAGGGACTTGTCGATTTTTTGATAAGCCCCCGCCTTAATCTGCCTGCCGACGAAGGTATTGGACGGGCCGACGATGTCGTAGCCCGATTTTCCGGTCAATACTTTACTTTCCAGCGTCTCATCGCTGTCGTACACGTCGTAAGTTACCTTGATACCGTTTTTCTTTTCAAAATCGGCGACGGTTTCGGGATCGACGTATTCCGACCAGTTGTAAATCCTCAATACATTTTGGTTTCCCGCCTGACCCGCTTTGTCGGAGGTGTTTTTATCCGAACCTCCGCAGGCGGCGAGCATGACGGCGGTCAGGGCGATGAGTGGCAGATGTTTGGTCATTATCATTCCTTGCATATCGGGTGGAAGGGAAAGTAAGGGATTATAAATCAGGCACGCACTATCTGATAGCAATTTCCATTGGGGCGATAGTCGGAAGGTCGTCTGAAAGTCCCTGATTCAATAGCTAGAAACAAGGTTTTGCGGTAATATAGCACCCATTTTCTTTTCACAATTACATACGGCCGGGAAGGTCGTCTGAAACCTTTTTAGTAGAGACATCGAAACATCATGAAAACCTCCGAACTACGCCAAAAATTCCTAAAATTCTTCGAATCCAAAGGCCACACCATCGTCCGCTCTTCCTCGCTCGTGCCGCACGACGACCCGACGCTGCTGTTTACCAACGCCGGTATGAACCAGTTTAAAGACGTATTCCTCGGCTTTGACAAACGCCCATACAACCGCGCCACCACCGCGCAAAAATGCGTCCGCGCCGGCGGCAAGCACAACGACTTGGAAAACGTCGGCTACACCGCCCGCCACCACACTTTCTTCGAAATGATGGGCAACTTCTCCTTCGGCGACTACTTCAAACGCGACGCGATCCACTTCGCCTGGGAGTTCCTCACTTCCCCCGAATGGCTGAACATCCCCAAAGAAAAACTCTTGGCGACTGTATATGCCGAAGACGACGAAGCCTACAACATCTGGCTGAACGAAATCGGTATGCCTGCCGAGCGCATCGTCCGCATCGGCGACAACAAAGGCGCGAAATACGCGTCCGACAACTTCTGGCAGATGGGCGACACCGGCCCCTGCGGCCCGTGTTCAGAAATTTTCTACGACCACGGCGAAGAAATCTGGGGCGGCATTCCCGGCAGCCCCGAAGAAGACGGCGACCGCTGGATTGAAATTTGGAACTGCGTGTTCATGCAGTTCAACCGCGACGAGCAAGGCAACATGAACCCGCTGCCCAAGCCGTCCGTCGATACCGGCATGGGCTTGGAGCGCATGGCGGCCGTGATGCAGCATGTTCACAGCAACTACGAAATCGACCTGTTCCAAGACCTGCTCAAAGCCGTTGCCCGCGAAACCGGCGCGCCGTTCAGCATGGACGAACCGAGCCTGAAAGTCGTTGCCGACCACATCCGCTCCTGCTCCTTCCTGATTGCCGACGGCGTGATGCCGTCCAACGAAGGCCGCGGCTATGTACTGCGCCGCATCATCCGCCGCGCCGTGCGCCACGGTTACAAACTCGGTCAGAAACAGGCGTTTTTCTACAAACTCGTGCCCGATTTGGTGAAAGCGATGGGCGGTGCATATCCCGAGTTGAAAGAAAAACAAACGCAGATTATGGAAGCCCTGCGCGCGGAAGAAAGCCGCTTCGGCGAAACGCTGGAAAAAGGCATGGGTTTGTTTAACCAAGTGTTCAACGGCATGAAATTCCTGAAACTGGAAAGCCTGCTGCCGCAAGATGGTGCGGGCAAACCGTTGGCATTGAAAACCGCAGAGGGTGTGGAATTTACCGCCGCTTCCCGTGCCGCTCCAGGCAAAAAGCAAATCGTTATCCGTCCCCGAGTTTCAGGCAGCCTGAACGAAGGCATGTATATCGATTTGCAGGCTGCTTTGGAAACTGCCCATATTCCCGACGCGGAAAAACCGTTTGCCGAAGCCTTGAATGCCTATTTGATGGACAACATTGCCAACAGCAAACTCGTTATCGGCGGCGAACACATCTTCAAACTCTACGACACCTACGGCTTCCCCTACGACCTGACCGCCGACATGGCGCGCGAATTGGGTATCGATTTGGATGAAGAAGGCTTCAACCGCGAAATGGAAGCCCAACGCGCCCGCGCCCGCGCTGCGCAAAACTTCAAAGCCAACGCACAACTGGACTACACAGGCGCGGACACCGAGTTTACCGGCTACGAAAAACGCAGCCAAGACACCAAAATCATCGCCTTATATAAAGGCAGCGAAGCCGTGGACGAACTCCAAGCAGGCGAAGCCGGCGTGGTCGTTCTGGAACAAACCCCGTTCTACGCCGAAAGCGGCGGCCAAGTCGGCGACGTAGGCTTTATCTTCGCAGGCGAAAACCGCTTCCGCGTGGAAGACACGCAGAAAATCAAAGCCGCCGTACACGGACAATTCGGCGCAGTCGTATCAGGCCGTCTGAAAGTCGGCGATGCCGTATCCGCCGAAATCGACAACGACATCCGCAACAGCATCATGCGCAACCACAGCGTTACCCACCTGATGCACAAAGCCCTGCGCGATGTTTTGGGCACACACGTCGAACAAAAAGGCAGCCTGCAAAACGCCGAGCTGACCCGCTTCGACATCTCCCACCCGCAAGGCATCAGCGCGGAAGAAATCGCCGAAGTCGAACGCCGCGTCAACGCCGCGATTATCGCCAACGTGCCTGTTAAAGTGGAAACCATGTCCATTGAAGACGCGCAAAAATCAGGCGCAGTCATGCTCTTCGGCGAAAAATACGGCGACTTCGTCCGCGTTATTACCATGGGCGACTACTCCATCGAACTGTGCGGCGGCACCCACGTCGCCCGCACTGGCGACATCGGTTTCTTCAAAATCATCAGCGAAGGTGGCATCGCCGCAGGCATCCGCCGCGTAGAAGCCATCACCGGCCAAGCCGCACTGGCATGGGCGCAAAACCAAGAAAGCCTGATGAAAAACATCATCGCCGAAGTCAAAGCCCAAACCGAAAAAGACGTACTCGCCAAAATCCAAGCCAACGCCGCAAACACCAAAGCCTTGGAAAAAGAGTTGGCAAAAGCCAAAGCCGAACTCGCCGTCCACGCAGGCGCCAAACTCTTGGACAACGCGAAAGACTTAGGCGCAGCCAAATTCGTCGCCGCCCAAATCGAAGCCGACGCAGCCGCCCTGCGCGAAATCGTTACCGATTTAACCGGCAAATCCGACAACGCCGTGATTCTTTTGGCGGCAGTAAACGATGGCAAAGTCTCCCTGTGCGCCGGCGTATCCAAACCGCTGACAAACAAAGTAAAAGCCGGCGATTTGGTCAAATTCGCAGCCGAACAAGTCGGCGGCAAAGGCGGCGGCAGACCGGATTTGGCGCAGGCGGGCGGCAGCGATGTGGAGAAACTGCCCGCGATGATTGAGAGCGTGAAAGATTGGGTCGGCGCGAAGCTGGCTTGATAATAAGGAAGGCAGCCTGAAAGGTTTTCAGGCTGCCTTTTGTGCAAGGATACCGTATGAAAGGCCTTGTTTGGCGTAGGTTGGGTCATGACCCAACAAGTTTTGTGAAATATAAAAATGTTGGATTATGAACCGACATGCTTACGTGTTAATTTATCAATTCAATAGATAAGGTATACAAATGGCTAATAAAAATCGTAGAAGAATTGCAATGTTTGACTTAGAGGCTGTTACTAGTAGTAGAAAGTCCGATAATCCTAACCGTATAGGCGTACAAAAAACTCTAGATTTATTGCAAAAAATTCCAAAAGATGATTGGATTCTAACCTTATGGGATTCGCAGGTAACATTTTATTGTTCTGATTTCAAGATTGAACACCTTAATAATGTAATTATCTATGAGTTTCTATTAAATATCTCTAATAGAACTTTATCTGATCCTATCTTTACAGGACAAAATAGATCAGGGCGAACTCGTAGAATAATTAAAAAGAACCCCAATGATCTAGAAGGGCAGGATTTTTCTAGTCATGTAATTATTAAGTTACCTGAAAATCCTTTGGATACAGCACTCATGTTGGTAGAAGCAGCAAATGGCTTAACAATTAGCAATATTGTTAAATTTTTTAACAAAGTCATAAAGAAAAATGTAAAAGATAAGTTTCCAGATGAATTTAAGCAAACAGATCCTAGTGGAGCTTGTGATACAAAAGGAAATCCTTTATTAATAAATGTAGATTATAAATTTGAATATAGAGTACATGCTAACCAAGACTTTATTGACATGATTAATCATGGCCGAGTAAAAAATATTTTCCTGATCGATGAAAGAGAATATCAAACTCCATTGGATCAAAATGGATATTTTACTGAAAAAAGAAAAGTGCTGGAAGTTTCAGCTTCTGGTTTAGATGGCATAAAAAGCAAATGGGATAAAATCAAAAATCTTTTCTCTAGCAAGAAATCTCAATATGGTTCTGCTAAAATTGTTTTAGGGGCAGATGAAAATAGACCTGAAAAAAATATTGATTTTGATATATCGGGATCTCTAACGCATATTATAGGACAAAATTTCTATATTAATAGCGACGTTGAATTATTGTCTTCATATGAGAAGTTTTGTGATCCAATTTTAAGCGAAATGAAAAAGTTAATATTGCCATAATGTCTACTAATAACAGTTATAAATTTATTTTCCGAGTATTTGCATATTTGGCAATCAAAGACTCAAGGAAAAATAGTATTGACTGGCACTTACCGATAGGTTTGTCAATACTATCTACTGTCTTTGTTTTGTTATTTATGGAATATGCAGAAATGCATGATTTATTTATCATGTTGATAAATTTTATACAAATTCTACCAGGATTTTTTATCGCGGCTTTAGCTGCTATTGCAACTTTTGATAAAAAGGACTTAGATGAACTTATGGCTTCTCCTTCACCTAGAATTAAAATTAGTAGAAATGGAGGGGTGGAAGAAATCCGCTTAAGTAGAAGAAGATACTTAACATTAATGTTTTCTTTTTTAACGTCAGAAAGCATATTAATTATAGTTATAACTGCGTTTTCTTTAAAAGCTATTCCTAGTATTTGTAAAATTCTAATATCTAAGAATTTATATTTTCCTGTTATTGGCAATGTATTTTTATTTTTTTTGTTTTTTCTTTTCTTTTGGCAATTAATCATAGTTAGTTTTTATGGGTTATATTATTTAGGAGAGCGCATTCATCAGCCAAACTAAAATCTTGAGAAAAGGCCGTCTGAAAACCAAAACCCCGTTTTCAGACGGCCTTTTCCCGCTAAAATCCCCATACCGTTCACCCCGAAAATACAGGAGTCCCCATGCAGGTTACCACCTCCGCCATCATCAACGGCGAATTTGCCGACCAATACGGCAAGCGCGGCAGTCAGTTTAGTGAAAACGGCATGCCGACTTATTCGATTCCTTTTGAAATCAGCGGCGCGCCGGAGGGCACGCAGTCGTTTGCCGTGGTGCTGGAAGACAAGGATGCCATTACCGCCAGCGGTTTTGTGTGGATTCATTGGCTGATTGCTGATTTGACGCGCACGTCGGTAGCCGAAAACGACAGCATTGCCGCCACGGATTATGTGCAGGGCGCGAACAGTTGGGCGAGTGTGCTGGGCAAACTCAGCATCGAGGAGGCTTCGACCTACGGCGGCATGGCGCCGCCCAACTGCCGCCACCGCTACGAGCTGATTGTCTATGCACTCGACACCAAGCTGAACCTGCCGCAGGGTTTCCGCTTTAACGATTTGCACTTTGCGATGCAGGGTCATGTGCTGGCGAGTGCTTCGGCGATGGGCACTTACGATTTTTAACCAGCTCTGATGCGCCGTTTGCTTTTCAGCAAGCCGTAGCCCGCACCCCCTGTCAACCGCGTGCGTGGCTACGCCACACACCCTACCTGCGGGCGACGCAAACCTTAAGATTAAGGTGTAGGGTGTGTGCGGTACGCACGCACGCGGTTTTTGTTATTACCGAATGATTCCAAACCATGCCGTAATCCAGTCGGCAGCAAACGCAGCTTGGTTCATAACTCAACAAAACTTTATATTACCTATAATATCAAAGCCGTCTGAAAAATAATTTTCAGACGGCCTCTCTATCAAAAGCAGCCTGCACTTTCAAAAATCGAAGTGCAGGCTGCTTTTCATGATGATTGGAAAAAACGCGCAATATTTTTATACTGTACATCATGTAGCAGGCTGTACCTGCTCCCCTGCCAACTTATTGACTGAACGAACAGGAATAACATGCAGAACCCCTCTTCAGAAAAACCGACAGCCGATTATTCGCATCCGTGGCAATACTTTCTGCTGGTGTACGCTTTGAGCGCGCCGTTTTGGCTGCTATCTTTGTTTCTCAAACACAGTCCTCTGCCTGATAATCTGCCGCTGACCGACATCGGCGCGGCACTCACCCCAATGGTTGCCGCCGCGTTTCTGCGTTACCGCGAGGGTGGAATGGCGGCGATGCGCAGCCTGTTTGGCCGTGTGTTTGATTACGGGCGGATCAAGCATTCTGCCTATTTTGGGACGGCAATACTGATTTTCCCCCTGCTTTATCTGCTGACTTATGTCGCGATACGCCAAACAGGAAAAAACATACCTGCCTTATCCGTATCGTTTGCGCCGCTTGCCGGTGCATTCGTCATGTTCTTTATCGCAGCAGTTGCCGAGGAATTGGGCTATGCCGCCTACGCTACGGAAAGTCTGCAACGGCGTTTTACCCCGCTCGTTACGGCGCTGATTATCGGGGTGCCGTGGGCATTGTGGCATTTGCCGTCCATGATTGCCGTGGGGCAGTCTGCCGAACTGATCGCATGGGGGCTGGCAGGGACGGTTGCCGTGAGGATTATCTATGTATGGCTGTATAACGGCAGCGGCGGTTCGGTATTTGTATTGATTGCGTGCCACACGGTTGCCAATACCGCGCGTACAGGCTTTCCGGGCGGACGGGCGGCATATGAAAACGGAGACGGTATGATTCCATACGGAATCATCATCATTGCGGCGGCAATTGTGATGGTTTTTTGGCGTAAGGCGATGTGTTCATTTAATGGCAAGCAAACGGAGCTTGGGTCATGTACCCAATGGGACTGAATATCAAAGGTCGTCTGAAATCTATTTTCAGACGACCTCTTTCTATAAAAAGCAGCCTGCATGTTCAAAAATCGAAGTGCAGGCTGCTTTTTGTGATGATTGGAAAAAACACGCACTATTTTTATACTGTATATTGTGCAGGCACAATGCAAAACAACATTACCCAAAGGAATCCCCATGTTTAAGACGCTCAAAAGCATTTGGCAGGGACTCACGCAAAAAGGCAAAATCTTCCCGCATCAGCTTGCATTCACGCTGCTGATTCCTTTGCGCAACTGGGCGCTTTCGCCGCAACAAATCGTACAACGGCTAAACCTTGCACCGCACCACTGCATTTTGGAAGTGGGCTGCGGGGCGGGTTATTTCAGCCCGACACTGGCGCAATCGGTTCCGCAAGGACGATTGGTGGCGGCGGATATACAGCCGGAAATGTTGGCTTATACCGAAAAACGTTTGCGTCGTTGGCATATCGACAATGTAGATTATTATCTGTGCGACGGTACGCATTTTGATTTTCCGGATCAATCGTTTGACCGCATTGTGCTGATTACCGTGTTGGGCGAGGTAGCCAACCAAGCCGAGTATTTGGCAGAGTTCCGCAGGCTGCTTCGTCCTGACGGGCTGCTGTCGGTTTCCGAAACGGCAGGCGACCCCGATAAACCGAGCCGCGCCGAATTGCGCGATTTAATGCGGCAAAATGGGTTTGAGACGGCGGATGAATATGGCAGCGAACGCAATTTCACTTTGAATTTCAAAGCGCAGAGTAATCTGTTTCTTGGCTAGTAGCTTGCATGGTTTTCCTTTTCTGTAAATTGAAAGTAAAGGTCGTCTGAAAGCTATTTTCAGACGACCTTTACTCTGTATTTTAAGAATCCCGCTTGCCTTATGGGGACGGCTTGTAGGTAAAAATAGATATTTATTACTTTATGAACTATATCTAAAGTTAGTTTGTATATATTTCTTATAATAGTTGAATTATTTAATGTATAAATAATAAGTAATAAAAAACGGACTCTGAATAACCAGAATCCGTTTTTTACCAAATGCATTGTATTATTTGGCTTCTTCTTTAGCTGCTTCAGCAGCATCTTTTGCTTCTTCTTTAGCATCGGCAGCTGCTTCTTTAGCGTCTTCTGCTGCTTCTTTAGCTTCTTCTGCTTTATCTTCAGGAGATGCAGCCGGAGCGTTGCCTTTCAACGCATCCAACGATGTTTTACAAGTAGCATCACGTTGGTCAGCAGGCAAGTTTTTCAAAGCTTCTTTGGTTTGTTCGAATGATTTTTGCATCATATCTTTTGTAGCTGCATCGACGTTTTTAGTAGCGTCAGCAAAAGCTTTTTCATATTCATCACAAACAGCAGAAGAACCACCACCACATGCGGACAAGGTCAGAGCGGCCAACAAAGTTGCCAATAAAGCTGATTTTTTCATGAGTCTCTCTTTTTGAATCTTGGTTAAAAAAGAAATTGTATGTTAAACCATTCCTGGGGAGTGTCAAGCATAGTCATTTTGTTTCCCTGACTTAAATCATGAGATTAGGCGAAATTAAGACGGTTTGAAAGAAAAAAGTTAAGTAATGAATACCGTGACTAAGGAATATTTTTATATGGGTAGGGAGGCTAATTTCCTTATATTTTAAAGAGTTAATTCATTTTTGCTGTTGTTTGAATTAATGCGGCATAGAGGGGCTTAGACCATGTATATTTAACTTAGTAAAATAACTTCAAAATCGGTTAAATCACGGTAATTCAAGCTGTTTTTGGATGGGGTGCAATTAAATTTTATATGTCATATTAAATGTATTTTGAATATAGACAATTTAGTTAATTATTTTTGAGGAGTAAGGGTAATTAAACTATATTGAATTATCTATAAACTATAGCATTAGTAAGATAATTTGCCATATAGTTATGCTGTTTGTTTTTTATTTATTGTCTTTCTTTATTGACTAAAAAGCTCAGGCAGTCTGAAAGACATTTTTCAGACTGCCTGAGCTTTTTGTTTACTGCTACTTATTTTGCTGCCACACCCGATATGAACGAATGGCTAAAAACAGGCAGACAATCTAGGCAACGCCTAGACCCCCCCCGCGCCTACTACGCCGAACTCGTTAAATAGCCAGGCGACTGAACGACCTTTCCGATAAGCTGTTCGGCATCAACCAAGTGTACCTTACCGTCTTGCGTAAGATACTAGCTCAATGCGAGCAATACGATGAGCGTAAGCGGGTTTTGCAGCGGTTTTCGCAGATTGGCGTTCATGTTTTTTTACACAATCCCTTTTTTCTCCAGATAGCTTTCGTAATCGCCCAGATAGTGTTCATAGCCGCCCTTGCCGTCCAGCTCGATAATTTGGGTGGCGAGTGAAGAGACGAACTGGCGGTCGTGCGATACGAAAATCAGCGTGCCGTTGTATTTCTCCAGCGCCATGTTCAGCGATTCGATGCTTTCCATGTCCATGTGGTTGGTCGGTTCGTCCATAATCAGCACATTGGGTTTCAGCAGCAGGAGTTTGCCGTAGAGCATACGGCCTTTTTCGCCGCCGGAGAGAACCTGCACTTTTTTCACCACGTCGTTGCTGCCGAAGAGCAAACGTCCCAAAGTGCCGCGGATGACTTGTTCGTCGTCGCCTTCCTGCCCCCATTGGCGCATCCATTCGCTCAGGTTCATATCGACATCGAAGTCGTTTTCATGGTCTTGCGGATAATAGCCGACGTTGGCTTTTTCCGCCCATTTGATGGTGCCTGCATCGGGGGTGAGGCCGTCTGAATATTCGGGGTTGAACGCGCCGGCAAGGAGTTTCAGCAGGGTGGATTTACCCGCGCCGTTGGGGCCGATGATGGCGAGGCGCTGGCAGGCTTCGAGGATGAAGCTCAGGTTTTTGAACAACTGGGTTTCAAAGCGTTTGGCCAGATTTTCGACTTCCACCGCCTGACGGTGCAGCTTGGCTTTTTCATCGGCTTCAAAGCGGATATACGGGTTTTGGCGGGTGGAAGGTTTCACTTCGACCATCTCGGCTTTGATTTTGTCTGCCTGTTTCAGCCGACTGGTTGCCTGACGGGCTTTGGATTTGTTGGCGGAGAAGCGGGCGACGAACTCTTGCAGCTCTTGCAGTTTCTCTTTTGCCTTGGCGTTGTCTTTCAGGGCGCGTTCGCGCGATTGGGCGGAAGCGAGCATGTAGTCGTCGTAGTTGCCCGGGTAGATGGTGATGGTGTTGTAGTCCAAATCCGCCATGTGGGTGCAGACTTCGTTCAAGAAGTGACGGTCGTGCGAGATGATGATCATGGTGGAGTCGTATTGGTTCAACACGCCTTCCAGCCAACGGATGGTATTGATGTCCAAGTTATTGGTCGGCTCGTCAAGCAACAACACATCAGGTTTGGAGAACAGGGCTTGCGCCAGCAATACGCGCAGCTTGAAGCCAGGGGCGACTTCCGCCATGGTCGCATTGTGCAAATCTTCGGAAATGCCCACGCCGCTCAACAGTTCGGCGGCGCGCGCTTCGGCGGTGTAGCCGTCATATTCGGCGAACTTGGCTTCCAGTTCGGCGGCTTTCATGTAGTCGTCTTCGGTGGCTTCGGGGTTGGCGTAAATCGCATCACGTTCGGTCATTGCCGCCCACATTTCGGTGTGTCCCATCATGACCACGTCCAGCACGCGCATGTCTTCGTAGGCAAACTGGTCTTGGCGCAATTTACCCAAACGCACGCCGTTTTCAATCGCCACTTCGCCCGCAGTCTGTTCCAAATCGCCGCCGAGGATTTTCATGAAGGTGGATTTGCCCGAACCGTTCGCGCCGATCAAGCCGTAGCGGTTGCCTTCGCCGAACTTGACGGATACGTTTTCAAACAGCGGCTTCGCGCCGAACTGCATGGTAATGCCGTTGGTAGAAATCATTATTGGTAAAACCTTTATAAATATAGATAAACAGGGTGTTATAATCGCCGGCGATTGTAGCATATTTTGTATAGGTCGTCTGAAACGGGGGCGGAGGAAATGGAAACCGAAAAAATCTATTACGCCGTGATTATTCTGTTGTGCGCCGCATCCATGCTGCTCAGTCCGTTTTTCTATATCCGCCGCACGCGATCGGGCGCAGAATTACGCCACGCACCTCGGCAATGGAAGCCGATTATTATTGCGAATTTGGTGATGATCATTGCTTTGGTGGCATGGTGGATATGGTTTTGATGATTTAATGAAAGGTATAAGAATGAATAAATTGATTTTAAGCACATTACTGCTCGCATTTTCCGCCGCTACGACGGCATCTCCCGTATTTGAATGTATCGACAAATCAGGGCGTAAAACCTATACGCAGACCGGCGGCAAAAACTGCAAACCGGGCAATATCGGCAGACCTTCGGTTTATACCTCCGCCGCACCGTCTGCACACTCGGCATCAGCAAACGCTGCTTCAGGAAACGTTCCTTCCGAACAAATGCCGCCTCCGCCAGCCGGCGCAATGTCCGGTTCATCTTCGGCGCAAAACGAATTGGCTCAGGCACAGAAAAATCTGGAAGAGGGCAAACAGGTCCGTTATGGCAACGAGCGCAACTACGCCCGCTATCAAGAACGGATTAAGGGTTTGGAAAACCAAGTGAAAGCCGCGCAGGAACGGGTTAATGCGACAAACAGTATGGGTGGTGAAGGTGAGATGATGCCCGAGTAGTGATGGTTGCAAAGATAGTAATAAAAGGTCGTCTGAAAACTCGGTTTAGGCAAAATAGAATTGCTTTACCGATTTTCAGACGACCTTTTCGGTTTGCCTGTCTTGACCGTATATTCCAGCGCTTTATAAGGTTTTAATGTGGATGAAACATAACCGTTTTCAGGACGGCGGACGTAATCGAGATAATCCTGCATGGCGGGTGAGAAGCCTTCCACATCGTCCACGGCGATGACCGCGCGGTCGGCAAGATTGGGTTCCAGAAGCTTGAATACGGGGAATACCAAATCCGGCCAGCCGTCGAGTAAGACGAAATCGGGGCGGATGTCTAAGTCTTTTAAGGTTTCCAGCGCATCGCCTTCGCGAAGCTCGATATAGTCTGCTAAATCGGCTTCTTGGAAATGTTTTCTCGCTGCGGCGGCTTTGTGCGGCAGGTATTCGCAAGTGATGACGCGCCCGCCGTTGCGCTTGGCGGCTGCGGCAAGATACAGCGTCGAAATGCCGTAGGAAGTCCCGAATTCGACGATGTTTTTTGCACCCGATGCCAAAGCCTGCATATACAAAAACTTGCCTTGTTGCGGTGCGATGGGGATGTATTTGTCTTCGTAAAAACTTTCGTTTTCCCCCGTCCAATCCAGCCCTTTGCCCAACAGCTTGAAAATCTTGGGCAGAAAATGAAAAAACATCTGCCTGTTTTGCTTTAAGGCTTGGGTGTAGAGCCGCAGCAAGACGGATTCGGCTTGAGGCGCTTGCAGAAAAGCGAACATTTGGGGTGTCAGCTTGGGCATGGGCTTTCTCCTGTTCAGTTCAAATCTTCTATATTGTCCATCTTGCCACAGCTTCGCTTTTCAGACGACCCCTGCATCCAAACTCCGCTATAATGGCGGCTTTCCCATTATTTCATTCAAAAGACGGTCTTATCATGAAACACATCCACATTATCGGTATCGGCGGCACGTTTATGGGCGGGGTGGCCGCCATTGCCAAAGAAGCGGGGTTTAAAGTCAGCGGTTGCGACGCGAAGATGTATCCGCCGATGAGCACCCAGCTCGAAGCCTTGGGCATAGACGTACACGAAGGCTTCGATGCCGCCCAGTTGGACGAATTTAAAGCCGACGTTTACGTTATCGGCAATGTCGCCAAGCGCGGAATGGATGTGGTTGAAGCGATTTTGAACCGCGGCCTGCCTTATATTTCCGGCCCGCAATGGCTGTCGGAAAACGTGTTGCATCATCATTGGGTACTCGGCGTGGCGGGGACGCACGGCAAAACCACCACTGCGTCCATGCTCGCATGGGTCTTGGAATATGCCGGACTCGCGCCGGGCTTCCTCATCGGCGGCGTACCGGAAAACTTCAGCGTTTCCGCCCGCCTGCCGCAAACACCGCGCCAAGACCCGAACAGCAAATCGCCGTTTTTCGTCATCGAAGCCGACGAATACGACACTGCCTTTTTCGACAAACGCTCCAAATTCGTACATTACCGTCCGCGTACCGCCGTGTTGAACAATTTGGAATTCGACCACGCCGACATCTTCGCCGACTTGGGTGCGATACAGACCCAGTTCCACCACCTCGTGCGTACCGTGCCGTCTGAAGGTCTCATCGTCTGCAACGGACAGCAGCAAAGCCTGCAAGATACTTTGGACAAAGGCTGCTGGACGCCGGTGGAAAAATTCGGCACCGAATACGGCTGGCAGGTTGGCGAAGTCAATGCCGACGGCTCGTTTGACGTGTTGCTTGACGGCAAAAAAGCCGGACACGTCGCATGGGATTTGATGGGCGGACACAACCGCATGAACGCACTTGCCGTCATTGCCGCCGCCCGTCATGTCGGAGTCGATATTCAGACGGCCTGCGAAGCCTTGAGCGCGTTTAAAAACGTCAAACGCCGCATGGAAATCAAAGGCACGGTGAACGGTATCACCGTTTACGACGACTTCGCCCACCATCCGACCGCCATCGAAACCACCATCGAAGGCCTGCGCCAGCGCGTCGGAAACGCCCGCATCCTCGCCGTCCTTGAGCCGCGTTCCAATACCATGAAACTCGGCACCATGAAAGCCGCTTTACCCGAAAGCCTCAAAGATGCCGACCAAGTGTTCTGCTACGCCGGCGGCGTGGACTGGGACGTCGCCGAAGCCCTCGCACCTTTGGGCGGCAAGCTGCACGTCGGCAAAGACTTCGATGCCTTCGTCGCCGAAATCGTGAAAAATGCCGAAGCAGGCGACCATATTTTGGTGATGAGCAACGGCGGTTTCGGCGGAATACACGGGAAGCTGCTGGAAGCGTTGAAATAAGGTTGGTTGAAGTTTTGGAATGATTGAGGTCGTCTGAAAGCCGGAGTTTGGTTTTCAGACGACCTTTTTGTTGTGAAGGTTTGGATGTGATGGTTGGGTATGACCCAAACTAGGCTCACCGATGGAGGTATTCCTTATATATACAGTTAATCCCTTGTTCGATAATAGGAATCAAATGGTTTATATTTTTATGAGAGCGGATAAATAGTGGATTTTCCCAACCGTAATTTTTAATGACGTAGACTTTAAATACCCCGTTTTTTCTAGGATTCGGATACCATCCAACATCTAAAATGTATTTCTCATCAAAGAAAGATACTTGTAATAGATCTTCTTCAAATTGAAGTTGATCCATTGCTTCAGGAGGGGCGTTTTTAAATAACCAAAATAAATTTTCATAAGTAATGATACCGTCCCTAAAATCAATCAGATATTTCATTTTGTTTTATCCCTACATTTTTTCTTACGATTTAATGCTTATGTGCAAATAGTGTCAGATATTCCATATCATTACCATATATGATATCGTGATGAAATTCTGCTATTTTGATTATGTTGGAATTGTGATTGGAGAAAATTTGTAAGTGGATAAGCTGTCAAAATTAAAGATTAAATATACAATTTTTATATCGATATTTTTTGTCATTTTGTACAAAGGGGCTGAGTTTTATACCTATACAGTCGATAATGTGCCTTCATATTTTATGGACTGGGAAAGGAATATTCCTTTTTTGCCCATATTTATGTTGCCTTATATGACGTCTCAGGTTTTCTTCTTAGCCACTATATTTTTGGAAGAGAACGAAAGCAATTTGAAATTGCTGATAAAGAGGGCAGCCTTTTTAATTGCGGTTTCTACTGCTTTATTTGTCATATTTCCAATGAAATTTTATTTTCCCAAACCCGAAGTCGATAACCAAATTTTAAAATCTTTCTTTTATATATTGGGCAAAATAGACAGTAGTTTTAACCAATGTCCGTCATTGCATGTGAGTTTTGCTTTTCTTTCGGCTGAGGTTTATTGCAGAGAAGTCAAATCCAAATTCTTAAAATCATTTTTTGGTATATGGGGATTGTTACTCGCCATTTCGGTTTTGTTTGTCTATCAACACCATTTTATTGATTTTGTGGGGGGAACTTTGATATTTTTAATTACTTGTATCATCTTTCCAAGAAAAAAGGCTGTTTAAGCGTTTTGTTACCGAATGATGGAAAGTCCTACAACAATCGCTAAACCATAGCCCCAAACATACAAAAGGTCGTCTGAAACCATTTCAGACGACCTTTCTTCTTCCTAGCTATCCATACTCAGCCGCAACCGCCGCATTTGCCGCAGCCGCTGCTGCAATCGCGTTTTTTCGGTTTGAATACGAATTTTCGCAAGAGGAAGAATACGCAGGCGAGCATAATCAAGCCGACGATAATATATTGAGTCATCACATTATCCTTGAAGTAATTTGGTAAACCACAAATGCGGCAAAGTAAGCCATCAGGAACAAATAGCCGGTAATCATCACCATATTTTTTGTGGATTTGGTTTCGCGTTTAATCACAGCCAATGTCGCGGCGCACATGGGGGCGTACACATACCAAGCCAGGAAGGCGAAGGCGGTCGGCAGGCCCCAGTTGTTGTGTATGATCGGAATCAGCGCATTTTGTACGGCGTCTTCAGACGACGCGCTGACGGCATAGACCGTACCCAGCGCGGCAACGACGACTTCACGCGCGGCGATGCCCGGAATCATGGCGATACACATTTCCCAAGTGAAGCCCAGCGGGGCGAACAATGGTTGGATAGCGTGGCCGAGCATACCCGCCAAGCTGTAGTCGATTGCTGCGCCTGTTGCGCCTGCGGGCGGTTGCGGCCAGCTTACCAAGCCCCACAAAACTACGGCCAGGGCGAAGATAATCGTACCGGCACGTTTGAGGAAGGCTTTTACCCTGTCCCACAGGCTGGTCATGATGTGTTTGAAGTTGGGCGTGCGGAAAGTCGGCAGCTCCATCAAGAGCGGGAATTGCTGCACGTTGCCTTTCATACGCGCCAAGCGTTTCATGATATACGCTGCCAAGGCGGCAGACAGGATGCCTGCGAGATAGAGGATGAACAGCGTCAGTCCTTGCAGGTTGAAAATCCCGCCTACGGTGCGATTAGGAATGACGGCGGCGATAATCAGCGCGTAAACGGGCAGCCGCGCGGAGCAGGTCAGCAGCGGGGCGACGGCGATAGTAACGAGGCGTTCGCGCGGGTCATTAATCGTACGCGCCGACATCACGGCGGGAACGGCACAGGCGAAACTCGACAGAAGCGGGATAAACGAGCGTCCCGACAGACCGCTTTTTGCCATGAGGTTGTCCAACAAAAACGCCGCGCGCGGCAGGTAGCCTGAGTCTTCTAAAAGCAGGATGAAGGCGAACAGGATCGTAATCTGCGGCAGGAACACCAACACGCTGCCCAAACCGGCAATGACGCCGTTGACGAGCAAGTCGCTGAGGATGCCCGGCTCCATGTTGGCGCCTATCCATTCGCCCAGCGCGGTAAAGCCGCCTTCGATGGCGTCCATAATCGGCGCCGCCCATGTGTAAACCGCTTGGAACACCATAAACAGGATGACCAGCAGCATAATCATGCCCCAGACGGGGTGCAGCACGATGTCGTCGAGTTTTTTGTGCCATGCGGGCAGCGTCATCTGGGTGCGTACCACTTGTGCCAAAATCGATTCGACTTCTTGATAAAGTTTGTCGCTATCCAGCGCATCGAGCGTGCGTTCGGCAGAAGCGGGGTTGGCGGGGAAAGAGCGTTTGCGCGGCAGCTTCGCCACGGCTTCGCGTACCGCCTGTACGCCCGACGCGCTCACTGCAACTGTTTCCAAAACAGGTGCATCCAACAACTCGCTCAGTTTGGCGGCGTCGATATTCAAGCCCCTTCTGCGGGCAACGTCGCTCATGTTCAGCGACACCACCATAGGCAGTCCCAGCGTTTTCAGTTCCAAAATCATGCGCAGGGTCATACGCAGGTTGGTCGCGTCGGCAACGGCGATGATGGCGTCGGGCGGAATGCCCAGTTTGCCCACGACCACATCTTTCGCCACCGCCTCGTCGGGGCTGGTCGTGCGCAGGCTGTATGTGCCCGGCAGGTCGATAATGCGGACGGCCTCGTCGTCGAGGAAGGCACCCTCGCGCTTATCAACCGTTACGCCCGGATAATTGGCAACCTTGGCATGTGCGCCGGTCAAACCGTTGAATAAAACGGTTTTGCCACAGTTTGGCGCACCAATCAAGGCAAAATAGCTTAGTTCCATGAATTGAATTCTCCTTTTTTGATTGTGTGATAAGTGTGGAGTTGGATTTGGGGGAAAGGCTTTGAAATGGCGTTTTCAGACGACCTGAGCTCGTCTGAAAAGGATAGGGCGGTCAGATTTAACCTGCCTTTGCCGCACATTTCTAGAATATGAAGCTTGCCTGCGCGTACGGCGTAAGTCAGCCGTCAATCACATGGCACATAATCTTTCCTGCTTCTTCCTGCCGCAACGAGAATTGCGACTGGTTGCCCAAACGTACGGCAAACGGACCGCGTCCGAATCCGCCGACGGCGATCACCTGCAACGGCATTCCGCTTGAAAAGCCCAAGTCGGCAAGGCGGCGTGTAACCAGCGGGTCGAGTTCGCCGAAAGTCGAATTGGGGACGATGGAGTCGATGTGCGCGACCGCGCCTTTACTGAGTTTTGACAAAGGTATGGCAGACATAGTGTGTTTTACTTTCGTTGTCGATTGAAAAAAGAGACGGCAAGTAAAGACGAATCAGACACAGGGTAGCCAGAGGCATATCCCAACGCCCGTCCCCGCAAAAGAAGTAGTTTTGATTGTTTATCACTTTGTTTAATTTTGATAATAAATCTTGTTAACGTAAAAATCAAATACAAAGCGACCAAGTTCTTGATTTTCAGACGACATATTGCGACAAATCAAAGAAAGCGAATGATTCGTTGTGAAAGTCAGGAAGGGCTATTGATAAGGTTTTCGTTTGGATGTTTTATGAAGGACTGAAGAGCAAAGGAGCGAATGATGAAAATCTACACCGCCGCAGAAATGCGCGAACACGAACAAATGGCAGTCGATAAAGGCACGACTTTCGAGCAACTGATGGAAAACGCGGGACAAGCCGCCGCGACTGATTTGCTGCGCCGCTTCCCCAAAGCAGGGCGCGCGTTAATCGTTTGCGGCAAGGGCAATAATGGCGGCGACGGTTTGGTTATCGCGCGCGTGTTGTCGGGGCATGATTGGCAGGTAGATGTCGCTTTCGTCTTGGGAGACAAACTGTCGTCGCTGGCGCAGTTGAACCGCGAGCGTTTGAATCATTCGGACGGCGTCAGCTTTATCCGCCCCGACGAACTGGAAGGTCGTCTGAAAACAGGTTACGACTTCGTTATCGAAGGCATTTTCGGAACAGGCTTCAGCGGCGCATTGCCTGAAAAAACCGCCGCCGTTTGCCGCCTGCTGAATCAAGCTGACGGCTTCAAAATCGCGCTGGACATCCCGACCGGGCTGAACTGCGATACAGGCGAAGCAGACAAAGACACCTTCCGCGCCGACCTGACCTACGCCTTCGCCGCCTACAAACCGGCGCATATGACTGACGCAGGCAAAGCATATTGCGGGGAAACCGTGTGTTTGGATATCGGGATAGAGTGAGAATATTTTATTGAGATGACGATGTTCGCGGCTATTTCCAGCTTTGCGCCAAGTAAATGCCCAACGCCGTCAGCAGGAATGAGCCGAAAACATGCAGGCAGACCGCTGAAAACGCCGTCGCCCAGCGTTGCGCCTGCATCAGGGTGACCATTTCCAATGAAAAGCTGGAAAACGTCGTCAGGCTGCCAAGAAAACCGGTAATCAGTAAAAGCTTCCATTGCGGATTATCCAGCCATTCGGCGCAGATGCCGATTAAGAGCGCGCCGATCCAGTTGGCGGCAAGCGTGCCTGCCGAAAATGGGACGGAGAGTGCGGCAAAGGCGAGAACGAGCAACCAGCGGGACAGTCCGCCCAAAGCCGCGCCAAACGCAATCGCCATGACGTTTTGAAACATATCGAAATCCGGAGACAAGAAAAATCAAAAGGGTAGGGTTGTGGATTTTAACCGTATTTTGAACAGGCAAACAAAGGGTCGTCTGAAAAGCATTTTAGGTTTTCACTTTGTTGAAACCATGCTTTCAGACGACCTTTTTTTGCACCTTTCCTTCATCATATATGGCGGATTAAATTTAAATCAGGACAAGGTGAGGCAACGCCGTACTGGTTTAAATTTAATCCAC
>NZ_KV838100.1:138064-161989 GCF_001838645.1 Neisseria sp. HMSC70E02
GCCGTACTGGTTTAAATTTAATCCACTATAAAACAACATTTCCCTACATTGTCTGTCATTTGATGTTTGTTAAAAATTTTGCCGCCTATTCGTGTTACGCTTCGCAATCAATTTGATTTTTCAAGGGAAAGGAGCAGGATATGCCGTCATTGAGAACGCAAATCGCCGGTTTTTCTTTTGACAACTGTCTGATGAACGCCGCAGGCGTGGCGTGTATGACCGTAGAAGAATTGGAAGAAGTCAGACAATCCGCCGCAGGCAGCTTCGTCACCAAAACGGCGACGCTGGAAGCGCGTGCGGGCAATCCCGAGCCGCGTTACCGCGATGTACCGCTGGGCAGCATCAATTCCATGGGCTTACCGAATCAAGGTATTGATTACTATTTGGATTATTTGCTGAGCCTTCAAGAATCGCAGCCTGAACGGACATTTTTCCTCTCGCTGGTCGGTATGTCGCCCGATGAAACACACACGCTGTTGAAAAAGGTGCAAAACAGCGGTTTTAAAGGCATTACCGAACTCAACCTTTCCTGTCCGAACGTCCCCGGCAAGCCGCAAATCGCCTACGACTTTGAAACGACCGAGCGGATTTTGGGCGAAGCCTTTGGCTACTTCGACAAGCCTTTAGGCATCAAACTGCCGCCGTATTTCGACATCGTCCATTTCGACCAAGCGGCGGAAGTGTTCAACCGCCATCCGCTGAAATTCGTCAATTGCGTCAATTCCATCGGCAACGGCATGTATATCGAAGACGAATCCGTTGTGATCCGGCCTAAAAACGGCTTCGGCGGCATAGGTGGCGAATACATCAAACCGACTGCGCTCGCCAATGTCCACGCGTTCTACCAAAGATTGAATCCGTCCATCCAAATCATCGGCACAGGCGGCGTTTATACCGGGCGCGATGCGTTCGAGCATATCTTGTGCGGCGCGAGCATGGTGCAAATCGGCACGGCGCTGCATCAGCAAGGTGTCGGAGTTTTCGAACGTGTTTCGCTTGGCTTGAAAGCCATCATGGCGAAAAAAGGCTATGAGAAGCTGGAAGATTTCAAAGGCAAACTGAAATATCTGGGGTAAGTCTGCTCAGATGAAGGGGAAAAGGTCGTCTGAAAACCATCATACGGTTTCAGACGACCTTTTATTACAAAACGGCTGCCGATAGGTTTCTTTGGAAAATTCGGATATCGGGGGAGGACATTTTGATTGTTGTCATTTTGCTCATACGGCAGGCATCGAAATAGCGTGTATAGTGGATTAAATTTAAATCAGGACAAGGCGCCGAAGCCGCAGACAGTACAGATAGTACGGCACCGATCCACTTGGTGCTTCAGCACCTTAGAGAATCGTTTTCTTTGAGCTAAGGCGAGGTAACGCCGTACTGGTTTAAAGTTAATCCACTATAAAAGGCGTTTTAACATTTATCTCTATAAGCAGGTTTGTTACAATTTCGGGAAAATTTTAGTGGAACCGCAAAATGCTGATGAACTCATCCGCCATCCTCCCGCCCGCCATGCTCGGCATCCTCGGCGGCGGACAATTAGGCAGAATGTTTACCGTTGCCGCCAAAACCATGGGCTACAAAGTAACCGTACTCGACCCCGATCCGAACGCGCCGGCGGCGGAATTTGCCGACCGCCATTTGTGCGCGCCGTTTGACGCCCAAGCCGCCTTGGACGAGTTGGCAAAATGCGCGGCGGTTACTACTGAATTTGAAAACGTCAATGCCGACGCGATGCGCTTTTTGGCAAAACATACCAACGTTTCCCCCAGTGGCGACTGCGTGGCCATCGCGCAAAACCGTATTCAGGAAAAAGCTTGGATACGCAAAGCGGGGCTACAAACCGCGCCGTATCAAGCGGTTTGCCGTTCAGACGACATCAGCGAAGAAAGCGCGCAATTTTTGCCCGGCATCCTGAAAACGGCTACTTTGGGCTACGACGGCAAAGGTCAAATCCGCGTCAAAACGGTGGACGAACTCAAAGCCGCGTTTGCCGAACACGGCGGCGTGAATTGCGTTTTGGAAAAAATGGTGGATTTGCGCGGCGAAATTTCCGTTATCGTATGCCGTCTGAACCATGAAAACGTGCAAACCTTCGATCCTGCCGAAAATATCCACGAAAACGGCATCTTGGCTTATTCCATCGTCCCCGCGCGGCTGAGTGCCGACGTGCAGCAACAGGCGCGGCAAATGGCGCAACGCTTGGCGGATGAGTTGAATTATGTCGGTGTGTTGGCGGTGGAAATGTTCGTCGTCGGCGACACGCATGAATTGGTCGTCAACGAAATCGCCCCGCGCCCGCACAATTCCGGCCACCATACGATAGATGCCTGCGCCGCAGACCAGTTCCAGCAGCAGGTGCGCATTATGTGCAATCTGCCGCCTGCCGATACCAAGCTGCTTTCTTCATGCTGCATGGCGAATATTTTGGGCGACGTTTGGCAGGAAGACGGCGGCGAACCGAATTGGCTGCCGTTGCAAAGCAATCCGAATGCACACCTGCACCTATACGGCAAAAAGGCCGCGCGGAAAGGCCGCAAAATGGGACATTTCACCGTTTTGTCCGCCGATGCCGACACTGCGTTTGAAGTGGCAGGAAAATTACATCAAAGCCTTTGAATATAAAATATAATATCGGAAACAGCGTTCAGACGACCCCCTGTCTGTTTATGAAGAAAACGTCGTCTGAACACGCATTACAATACATCTTACAACACATCTTGCCATGAGCCTTCTGACTATACTCCGTCCTGCAGTCGCGCAAGACTGCCAAGCCATACACAATGCCCATCTGCACGCCGTCCAATATACTTGCATCCGCAGTTACGACGATAAAGTATTGCATGCGTGGGAAGCCCTGCTCGATATCGACAGCTACCTCGAAACCATTTCCGATCCCGGCAAAGCCTTTTGGGTGGTGGAATACAGGGGGACCATACAGGGTTTTTTCCAAGTGGACTTCAAAGAAGCCCAATTGGACGCGTTGTATGTCCATCCCTTCGTCCATAATCACGGCTTGGGTACAGCTTTGCTGCGCCGTGCCGAAGAACTTGCACATCAGGCGGGTTTGAGCTTTTTGAAACTGTACGCCTCGCTCAACTCCGTTCCTTTCTACCGCTTGAACCACTACGAATCTTTAGGTTCCGCCGTATTGCAGTTGAACAAAGACGTCAAGGTCAAGTGCGAACTGATGCGCAAATATCTATAAGCCGTTTTCAGACGACCTGTACACGGAACGCTGAGGTCGTCTGAAAATGAGTTTTTTCATGTTCAACCTCGAAATATCCCCATGATGAAAACAGATTTCCAATCCGCCTTGAAAGCATTAGGCAAGCAAGCCAAAAAAGAAGCCGAAGCGCGGGCGCAGGAGCAAGCCTTGGCGAAGAAGCGCGAGGAAGAGAATATCGATTTCGCCAAAGCCGTAGGCGCAGTAACGCCGCTGAAAACCGCGCCGCGCTATGAAGTACCGCGTGATAAAACGCCCATCAAACCCCGTCCGAAAGAACAGGAAAGTTTGGCAGCCGAAGATTATTTTTATGTCGGCAGCGGCGCTTCTTGGGATGAACCGCCCGCTTCGTTCAGTAAAAACGGACAAGGGAAAAACGACTTGCAACGTCTGCGTAACGGGCATTATCCCGTAGTCGCCGATGTCGATTTACACGGCTACACGCAGGAAGAGGCACAACAGGTTTTAAACGAATTTATCGAATTTACCCAAAAGCGGGGTGTATGCGCCGAAATCATTCACGGCAGCGGTTTGGGCTCGTCAGGCTACAAACCCGTTTTAAAAAACATGACGCGCCGCTGGCTGATGCAGCACCCTGATGTATTGGCTTATATCGAGCCGAGGGAAGGCAATGACGGCGCTGTACGCATTTTGTTGAAGCGCAGGCGCAGGGAAGAAGAATAGTTTGTGCTGGATTGATTGGGCTGAGGCAATGTTGCCTTGAGTGCAATCTGCGAACCATGACAAAGGTCGTCTGAAACTGAGATTAGGTTTTCAGACGACCTTTTCGATTTTGGCAAATACTGAAATATTGCTTATGGCAGGAGCTTGCCCGGATTCATGATGCCGTGCGGGTCAAGCTGGGCTTTGATGGCGCGCATCAAGGCGATTTCGGACGGGGTACGGACGCTGGGGAGCCAGTGTTTTTTGATGGTGCCGATACCGTGTTCCGCCGCGATGGTACCGTGGCAGGCGAGGATGTGTTCATAGACGATGCTGTTGACGGCATCTTCGTAACGGTAGGCTTCGTTGCTCAAGACGTCGGACAGGAAGGTGTTGTAATGCAGGCTGCCGTCGCCCAAATGTCCGAAGCAGACAATTTGTATACTCGGAAAACGGGTTTCCAAGGCGGGGGCGCATTGATGGACAAAGGCGGCGACTTGGGCAATCGGGACGGCGATGTCGTGTTTGATGCTGGTGCCGAGCTTGCGCTGGGAGGCGGAAATGTTTTCACGCAGCGTCCACAGATCGAGGCGCTCTTGTTCGGATTGCGCGATGATGCTGTTTTCTTGGCCGTTTTGATAGAGAAACTCGGCAAGTTTTTCGTCGAGCGCGGCATCGGGAACGGAATCGGTCAGTTCGAGCAGGACGTGCCAGTTTGCATCGGTCGGCTGTTTGAGATAACTGAACTTGGAAGACAATGCCAAAGCGTAGCGGCTGATCAGCTCGAAACTGGTGAGACGTTCGGCAAAATGCCCTTGTACGGCTGTTAAAAGCTGTACGGCAGATTCGATGTCGTCCAAACCTACCCACGCGGTCGCTATGGTTTGCGGACGGGCGAAGAGTTTGAGCGTAGCGGCGGTGATAATGCCGAGCGTGCCTTCGCTGCCGATAAAGAGGTGGCGCAGGTCGTAACCGGTGGTATTTTTGTGCAGCGGTTGGAGATGGGAAACAAGTTCGCCATTAGGCAGGACGACTTCCAAGCCTAATACCAAGTCGCGCATACTGCCGTAGCGTAAAACGTTTAATCCGCCGGCGTTGCAGGCGATGTTACCGCCGATTTCGCACGAGCCTTCGCTGGCAAGACTGAGGGGGAACAGTCTGCCTGCTTCGGCTGCCGCTTTTTGGACGTTTTGCAGGATTACGCCCGCTTCGACGGTGATGCTGTTATCGGCAAGGTTGATTTCGCGGATGCGGTTGATTTTGGAAAGGTTGAGCAGTACGCCGCCGGAAGCTACCGCTGCGCCGCACAAACCGGTATTGCCGCCCTGCGGGGTAACGGGGATACGGTGTTCAAAACAAAACCGCATGATTTCTTGTACATTTTCTATAGAATGCGGTTGCAAGATGATGTCCGGTTCGGAAACAAAGCGGCGGCGCTGGTCGTTTAACAAGGCCGGTGTGGCTTCGAGGATTTCGGCGGGGGAAAGGAATTCAAGAAAACGGTCGTACAGATTGGGCATAACAGGCAGCAGGATGGTTTGTGTGTGTACGGAAGATTATATAGCGGATAAGGGAAGCGAAAAACGGTAAAGGTCGTCTGAAAAACAAAAAAGCAGGATACAATCCGTATCCTGCTTTTTTAGCTGTAAAAATATTATTTTGCAGCAGAAGCGGCAGAAGCAGCAGCTGAGCTGGCAGCAGAAGCAGCGCCAGTTGCAGCAGAAGCAGCGGTATTAGCTGCAGAAGCGGCAGTGTTGGCAGCAGAAGCAGCGGTGTTAGCTGCAGAAGCGGCTTCAGTTGCAGAGGAAGCTGCAGAAGCGGCACCAGTTGCAGAAGAAGCGGCAGAAGCAGCAGTTTCAGAGGCACCGGAAGCAGTAGGAGCAGCAGTATCAGCGCCTTTGTTACAAGCAGCCAAAGCCAAAGATAACAGAGCAGCAGCAATCAGAGATTTTTTCATTTTGAGAACCTTCTTTAAATCGATTTAAGTAGAACAAAACAACAAAACGACATATAAGTCGTTTCATTTAGAGTAAAAATTCATTGCTGAATTTCCTGCATTATGCCCCACAGGGTGCTTCGGTGCAACGATACGGACGAATTAGTAATTTTTAATCAATCTGAAATGGACGAAAGACGGGGGTGAAACTAGTCCGCATTGGCTGTTATTCAATGTACATTTGAAATAAATTGTATAGTAAAATTTATTTATTTCATACGTTTACATTTGAATAATGCGCTATGGGCCCTTGTTTTCAATCGGTTTAAATGAAATGCGGGCAGTTGTTGCGCATAAAAGCAAAAAGTTGTAAAAAAGTTACACAGATATAAAGATTATCAAAATTTACGCTTTTGCGCGCAATATGTTAAATATTGTGCATATAAATTTATAATTGTTAGTTTTGATAATTTTGCGATAAATCTCCGTGCATGACGGCGGTGTGTTAGAATGCTTTAGATTTGTTGGCAGAGGGTTGTCAATAAAGAAAACCTGTTTTGATAAACGGTCATGATAAAGGATAAAAAATGGCTATTGAAAAAAATTCTGTGGTTTCGCTTCACTATGAAATGTACGATGCGGACAACCAACTGCTGGACAAAACCGAAGAACCCATCGTCTATCTGCATGGCGGATATGACGGCATTTTCCCTTTGGTGGAAGAAGCTTTGCACGAGAAAAACGTCGGCGATACCGTTGAAGTCGCGCTGTCTCCCGATGATGCTTTTGGCGAGCAAGATCCCGGCCTGGTGCGTATCGAAGACGTCAGCGTGTTTCCGGTTGAAGTGGAAGTCGGCATGATGTTTGAAGCCGATGATCCTGAAACCGGCGATGTCTTGATTTACCGCGTAACCGACGTGGCGGACGGCAAAGCCGTAGTAGACGGCAACCATCCGCTTGCCGGCATGAAAATCTTGTTCAAAGCGACAGTTGACGGCGTACGCGATGCGACTGAAGAGGAAATCGCACACGGCCACGTTCACGGCCCGCACGGTCATCATCACTAATTGAGTTAGTCTGCAATGCAAAAGGTCGTCTGAAAACAGGATTGGGTTTCTGTTTTCAGACGACCTTTTTGTATGTCGCCTAAATCCACGCCTTTAAAAGGGATAATCTGAAACTTATTGACCGTCATTTTGATTGCCTCATTTTATAAATGGCGGCTGCCTGAGCATTATTCGATGGCAAGCTGAGCCAATTCGTCTTTCGTGAATGCTTCCAGCAGAATATACGCTGCGTCAATAAAGCGGTATTTTTCTTTGGGCAGCTGTGCGATAAAGGTTTCGTAGGGCAGCTCAGTAGGTGAATCGTCATCGTTGGTAAAAATCAATCTCCAGCTGCTGATATCGTTGTTGGAAATATCGAGATCCGTGCCGTATTCTATTTCGGGTTGGTAGGGCAGGATAGTCGGCAGTTCAGGGTTTAAGACATAAAAGCCGACGAGCTCTCCCGTGTCACTATTTTTTCCAATCATTTGATGAGCGGAATAGGCATCCAGCCATTGGGTTTCACGCATCAGGCAGCTGAAGGCTGCGAGTGGGTCGTTGTCGGCTAGAATTTTGTCGCGAATCTCTTTGTTCAGTGCCACAGGGCGGGTAACGCCGTAGAATTTATAGTTTTGTATTTCGTTTTCATCTTCAAAAGGCACCATGGATATACCGGCCTGTATGTCTGGTTTGAAATCGAAGGTTTGGATGGTGTCGGCAGTGAAGGTTTCACCGGTTTCGCAGGTAATCGGTTGTTTGAGCGCGCGGGCTAAATCGGCGAGATATTGCAGGGCAATTTGCCAGTCTTCCAAAGTGCTGGGCGTGAATTGCCGCACAGCGTATTCCTGTGTGTCTTCATCAAAGGATAATTCAAATCCCCTACCGCTTTTTTCGTTCACGCCAAGCAGCAGACATTCGAAGTCGGATAACGGCAGTGTTTGAAATTGCTGTAAATCAAAATCTTCATCGTGTTCATCAAATGAAAATTGTGCCAGCGGCTGCGATGAAAGCTGGAAACATTCCTGCACTGTTAATACGGGCAAGCGGCTAAATAGCTTTTTGGGATTTTTGATGTAAAAAGAAATGCTCATCGGAATATCTTTTCCAAATTTTGGTGGCATTTAGCCGCTATTTGTAGGCAGTTTGTACAATGAAATTAATGCAGGCTGTTTTAAGTTTTCAGACGACCTCGGATTTTTTGTGACTGTTAAACGGCAAAATGGTCGTATCCGTCATCGATTTTTGCGCAGGCGCGTTGGGGTGTGGCTTCACGGTCGCCTGCCGTACCTTCGGTGCAAATGGTGCCGCCAGCCTGCAACAGCAGCACTTTTACCCGCCTTACAAAAATCCCTGTTGTTGCCAGACCGTGTCGGGCGGCAACTGCATATACGTCCGCACAAAATCAAAGAAATCGCGGCTGATTTCAAAATGTCCGTAACGCAGCATGGAGGCGTATTTTTTCCATTCGGGATGTGTGCGGATGATGTCTATCGGGCAGTTGCGGCGGGTTTCGGCATACTCCACATTGCGGCGGAAGGGGATGAAGGTCTCGCTCATTTGGAACGGATAGGCGGTATCGTCCGTAATTTGGCCGAATGCGGTAAAGGCTTGCAGTTTTTCCGCGCCGTCCATGCAGATTTTCGGGCTGTAATAAAGCAGCCAGTCGCCGCGCTTCATGCGGTTGAGCGGTGCGGCTTTGCCGTGGCACACTTGGCAGAACCCGCCTGCCACGCCGCGCAGGACGTGTTCTTGGGATACGGTACCAATCCAATATTTTGTCATTATTGTCTTTCTATCGGTTGCGGATTTGAAGCAGCCTACACTTGGGTTTTCCGAAAGTGCAGGTTGCTTTTTGGGGTTTCAGACGGCATTCAGGCTGCTTGAAAACGCCTATCCTACCCTACGCGCCGCTGCCCAACGCCAGCCGCATCACCGACACGGTTTCGCCGTTATGCGGCCGCGTTTCAATTTCGCGCCAGCCGTATTTGGCGTACACCGCCTGCACGTCGGGCGTGTAAAGATAGAGTTCGGGCAGGCCGAGCCGCTGCGCTTCAATCAGGGCGTGTTCCATCAGATGCCTGCCCACGCCGCGCCCGCGTGCTTCGGGCAGCACGAACACGTCGCCCAGCCAGTATTCGTATTGCGGCAGCGCGGCGATGTCGTGCCGTTTCAGCGCGGCCGAACCGAGCAGTCACCCACCGTCCACCGCCAGCCAGGCAAGCGGCAGGTCATTGCCTTCCAAGTAGCGGGCGTAATAGGCGCGGATTTTTTCCACGTTCTGCCACGGGGCGAAATCGTGCCATTCGGCGTGCAGGGCGTGGGCGAGGGTGTCGATGTGCTGCGGCTGTTCCGCTAGCGGGACGATATTTATCGGCGAGGTGGTCTCCAAGGGCTTTCAGGCTACCTGAAAACGGTGTGGGTTATGCCGTGTGGGCAGAAGTATTCTGTCTGATAAAGTCCAGCAGCATTGCACCAACATCGTCCTGCGGGCCGCCGATGCTTAATGCTGTGGAAAGGTGGTTGTGGTGCGGCAGTTCGCGTAAGTCGGCCTGCGGGTAGGCATCGCGCAAAGCCTGCGCCTGCTGCCGGAACAGCGGCGGGTCGTATTGCGAGACGGTGTAAAGCGCGGGCACGCGGATTCGGCCGAGTTGCGGCAGATTGCCGGTGCGTTCGGACGGTGTGCCGTAATAGGCACTGATGCCCGGGTGCGTGCCTGCTGACGGCGGGTCGTAAATCCCCGAAAACATGATTACGCCTGCAACCGGCAGCGGCACGTTTTGGCGTTGCCCGAAGGCGAGTGCATCGGCAACATGGGCCGCGCCTGCGGACTGCCCTACAAGCCAAATCCGCGCATCGGGCCGTTCGCGGTGCAGCAGACCGACAACGCTGGTAATGTCGTCCCGTGCATCAGGATAGGGATGGTCGGGGGCAAGGCGGTAGTCGGGAACGACGGCCTGCATTCCACTGGCTTCCGCCCATGCGCCGATATTGGCGAAAAACGGGCTGTCGGGGTTGCCTTTGCTGCCGGCAACAAAGCCGCCGCCGTGTATATAGACGATGATGTCCGATTTGTCGGGCAGGCCGTAGCGGTCGAATTTCTGGTGTTTGTGCCCACCGTAGGCAAGGTCTCGCCGGACGTGTTCGGGCGAAGGGGCTGTGGGGGCAAACAGTTGGTAGGTTGCTGCAACAAATTCTGGGGAGAGGCTGCCGCCGTGTATCCGGTCTAAGGCGGCGATTTGGGTTTGCTGTTCGGGAGTCATGGGATTCTTTCGGGTGGGTGGGGACAGGGTTTCAGGTTGCCTGAAAAACCTTACTCGTCTTCGGTCAGGTGGCAGACGAAACCGGCGAAGCTGTCTGCAATGTATTCTTCCGTCAAATCGTCCTGATAGATATTAATGACGGGTGGTTCGCCGTTTGCGCCGGTGTTGCGGTAGTCCAGCGCGAAAAAGCTGTGTCCGTTGTCTTCTTGGGCGAAAAAGTGCAGGCTGCTTTTTAGATTTTCAGACGACCTACGATACCGTATGGTCGTCTGAAACCTTTATTGCCGTACTGTTTTACCGTTCGATTTGGCTCACATCCCGCACCGCGCCTTTGTCAGCGGAAGTTGCCATCGCACCGTAAGCCCTTAATGCAGCGGAAACATAGCGGTCGCGGTTTTCCGGTTTCCACGCTTTGCTGCCGCGTGCTTCCATTTCGGCGCGGCGTTTTGCGAGTTCTTCGTCGGACACTTTCAGGTTGATGCTGCGGTTGGGGATGTCGATTTCAATCGTGTCACCTTCGTGCACCAAACCGATGGCGCCGCCTTCCGCCGCTTCGGGCGAGGCGTGGCCGATACTCAAGCCTGATGTGCCGCCGGAGAAGCGTCCGTCAGTCAGCAAGGCACAGGCTTTGCCCAAGCCTTTGGATTTCAGGTAAGAAGTCGGATACAGCATTTCCTGCATGCCCGGGCCGCCTTTCGGGCCTTCGTAGCGGATGATGACGATGTCGCCGGCGACGATTTGGTTGCCCAAAATGCCTTCGACGGCGGCTTCCTGGCTTTCAAACACGCGGGCGCGGCCGGTGAATTTGAGGATGCTCTCGTCCACGCCTGCGGTTTTCACCACGCAGCCGCGCTCGGCGATGTTGCCGAACAAGACCGCCAAACCGCCGTCTTGCGAGTAGGCGTGTTCGACGTTGCGGATGCAGCCTTTTTCGCGGTCGAGGTCGAGGGTTTTCCACATGCGGTTTTGCGAGAACGCTTGGGTGGTGCGCACGCCGCCGGGCGCGGCTTTGAAGCGTTCGATGGCGTGGGTGTTTTCGGGATTGGTTACGTCCCATTTTTCAATCGCGTCTTTCAGCGTCGGCGCGTGGATGGTGTACACGTCGGTGTGCAGTTTGCCCGCTTTGTCCAGTTCTTTCAGAATGGCGAAGATGCCGCCGGCGCGGTGCACGTCTTCCATGTAGTAGTCGTGGTTGTTGGGCGCGGTTTTGCAGATGCAGGGCACGACGCGGCTTAAGCGGTCGATGTCGGCCATTTTGAAATCCACGCCGGCTTCGTTGGCGACGGCGAGCAAATGCAGGATGGTGTTGGTGGAGCCGCCCATGGCGATGTCCATGGTCATGGCGTTTTCAAACGCTTTTTTGGTGGCGATGCTGCGCGGCAATACGGTTTCGTCGTCTTGTTCGTAATAGCGTTTGGTGATTTCGACAATCATGCGGCCGGCTTCGAGGAACAATTCTTTGCGGCCGGCGTGGGTGGCGAGATAGGAGCCGTTGCCGGGCAGGGACAGGCCGAGCGCTTCGGTCAGGCAGTTCATAGAGTTGGCGGTGAACATGCCGGAGCAGGAGCCGCAGGTCGGGCAGGCGTTTTGTTCGACTTCTTCGACCTGTTGGTTGCTGACATTGTCATCCGCCGATTCAATCATGGCGTCAATCAAGTCCAAGCGGCGTTCGGGCTGGATGTTGGCCACGCCGATGACTTTGCCCGCTTCCATCGGACCGCCGGAAACGAAGATGGTCGGAATGTTCAGGCGCATGGCGGCAATCAGCATTCCCGGAGTGATTTTGTCGCAGTTGGAAATGCACACCAGCGCGTCGGCGCAGTGGGCGTTGACCATGTATTCGATGGAGTCGGCAATCAAATCGCGGCTGGGCAGGGAGTACAACATGCCGCTGTGTCCCATGGCGATGCCGTCGTCGATGGCGATGGTGTTGAATTCTTTGGCGATGGCACCGGCTTTTTCGATTTCACGGGCAACCAGTTGGCCCATGTTGTGCAGGTGGACATGGCCGGGCACGAATTGGGTGAACGAGTTGGCAACGGCGATGATGGGCTTGCCGAAGTCGGTTTCCATCACGCCGGTGGCGCGCCACAATGCGCGTGCGCCCGCCATATTGCGGCCGTGGGTGGAGGTTTTGGAGCGGTATTCTGGCATGGGGTATTCCTCAGAGGAGTGGTATTTTGAAAGACGAGCCGTCTGAAATAAAGGTATCGACATGAGCAACCTTTGTTTCAGACGGCCTTTAGACCGGTATTTTATATGAAATACCGCATAATAAGAAATGCTTTAAGGCAAACGAAAGGTCGTCTGAAACAAGGTTTCGACTTTGCAAAAACTGTTTTTCAGACGACCTTGATGGCAAGAAATCCTAGCATTATTTACAGTTTTTGAAAGACAATACTTCCTTTGAAGCCGTCTCTCCCGATAGAGGCGCAATTAATTGATAAAGGCAAATTCAGAAAAGCAGGCAAGATGATCGATTATGCAATTAGTGAAGGGCATATTACCAAGACAGAAGGCCGTAGATTAAATAGGAGATAAGCAACATGTTGAAAATTTTGAATAATTCCTTAAATGGGATTACTTTGGGGCAAAGAAAGGTTGACTTAGATGATGCTACTTTAAATGAATCTAGTTGTTCATTAGAGTTTGATAGAAAGCACAAGATACAATCTGATTCACAAGTAATTACTTTATCATCTTCTGAAACTTGTGATGAATTTAGCTTAAATGGAAAAATTATTAACTTCTCCAATCTCGAAAAATTTGTAGAAGAGGAGAATCCTCTGGTAGAAATTTCGGATGAAGAAAAATATTTTTATACTTTTCCACAATATAATTTAGTTTTATATGTTGATTATAAAGATAAATTGTTTCTACAGGTATTAATTTACGATGAAAGTATAAAAGATTTATATGAAAATAGCGGGCAAAAATACTCAGACTTCCAAAAAAGTAAACTTAAAAGTCTAATTACATTTTATGGTAAATTGATATTTATTCCTCATGTGTCAGTAGGTAATTTTGAATTTAACAGTTCTCTATCGGATATTAGAAAAGAATATGATATATTAGAAAAAATTATCCCGGATAAGAAAAATATCTTATGGATAAATAATTTTGCGCTTAGATTTGATAATGAAAAATTGACGCAAATTACAATTTTTTATGATAAAAAAGAAATTATTCCAATATACTATGATGAAATTAATATCTCATCAGAAAAAGGGCTTTCTGAATTATTAAATAAATATGATGGAATTGAAAGGGGGGAATTTAAATATCTTTTCAAAGAATTAGGTTTGGTTGTGGCAAAAGACTTCTCTGAGTTTCACTTCTTTGAACAATCATTATTAAAATTTTGGGCAAATTTGCATAGGCCTATCACCAGTTGGTAATTGCAGGTCGTAAGTACATAGCTCAATTAAACTCCGGATTCTGATGCATGGAATGTAAGGAATTTATGCATGTATTTTTTGTTTTCAGACGACCTCAATATCTTCTTTGATATCGTCTGAACTATCTGTTTTTTTACAGAAAAAGCGTTCTAAAGAAATTAGGCTTTGAATTGGAGAAAGTAAATGGAAAAGTTGTTGGTTGGAGCAATTGGGACTATTTTGCTTTTGATAGGTGCTTCAAGTATGTCACATCCACTTGAAAAAAATATTCCATATAATGATTTGACCGTTAAGTACTATTTAGGAATGAGTTTCCCTAAGTATAATCATCCTGCAAAATTGTATAATGAGATTAATTTGGATAAAGTAGATGAAATTAGAAAAAGCAAGGAAATTATATCTTATTATGTCGGATTTTATAGAGATGAAAAATTAATTAAATTTGATAAATATATTAATAACAACAAAATAATGGGTTTTACCTATGAGTATGATGGCAGAGGAAATCTGATAAAAATATATCAAAATAACGTTGAATAAAATAAACAGATTAAGGTTGCAACCAACAAAACCGTGAGGTCGTCTGAAAATTAGTTTTCAGTCGACTTTCTTTTTATGCTGCCGCAAACGTGCTTCTATATTATCTATATTAACTGACTTCCCCCCTCCCACACACCGCCTTCAATGGTTATGCTTTTTCAATTTCATGGCTTATTTCAAAGCCGTTTTCCAGTCCAAACCGCCTAGGGAGGGGACTTGGGTGATACTGTGGTCGGCAAGGTTGATGGCGGTCAGTTCGCCGCCCCAAAGTGCGCCTGTATCGAGGGAGAGGATGTTGTCGGTGTTCATAAAGCCCAGTGAAGACCAGTGTCCGAAGACGATGGTGTGGCTGAGGTTTTGCCTGTCGGGGGCTTTGAACCAAGGGCGCAGGTTCGGGGGCATTTTTTTGAGGGTGGATTTGTAGTCGTAGTCGAGTTCGTTTTTCAGTGTCAGCGCGCGCATTCGGGTGAAGACGTTGAGAATCATGCGCAGGCGGTCGTAGCCGGTCAGATCGTCGCGCCATTCGGCGGGTTTGTTGCCGTACATTTTGGAGAAAAACTTTTTGTATTTTTTGCCACGCAGTTCGGCTTCGGTTTCGCTGGCAAGCAGTTCGGCGCGGGCGATGGTCCACTGGGGCAGGATGCCGGCGTGAACCATAACATGGCGCACGCCTTTGATCAGCAGGGGCTGGAAGCGCAGCCATTCGAGCATTTTTTTGCTGTCGGGATGTTGGAGGATGGGGGTGATGGTGTCGCTGCGCTTGACGGTGCCTTCGCCGTAGCCGACGGCGAGCAGGTGCAGGTCATGGTTGCCGAGAACCATGCGGACGCTGCTTTCGTGTTCTATGCAGAATTGGAGGACTTCGAGGGATTTGGGGCCGCGGTTGACGATGTCGCCGACGAGCCAGAGGGTGTCTGTACCGTGGTTGAAGTTGATTTTGTCGAGCAAAAGGGTGAGTTCGTCGAAGCAGCCTTGAATATCGCCGATTGCGTAGTGTGCCATTGTTGTTATTGTCCGATAGTGTGTGGTGTTTCAGACGACCTTTGGCTTGTGGGAGGTCGTCTGAAAACGGGTTGCGTGTCTTATGCGTTCAGTACCAGCACGGCTTCGGCTTCGACCTGCACGCCTTTGGGCAGGGAGGCGACACCGACGGCGGCGCGGGCGGGGAAGGGTTCTTGGATGAACTCTGCCATGACTTCGTTGAAGACGGCGAAGTTGGCAAGGTCGGTCAGGTAGGCGTTGAGTTTGACGATGTCGCCCAGCGAGCCGCCAGCGGCTTCGGCAACGGCTTGCAGGTTTTTAAAGACCTGACGGGCTTCGGCGCGGAAGTCGCCGTTGCCGACAACAGTCATGGTGGCGGGATCGAGAGGGATTTGCCCACTCATGTAAACGGTATCGCCCGCGCGCACGGCTTGGCTGTATGCGCCGATGGCGGCGGGGGCTTTGTCGGTGTGGATGATGGTTTTGGACATGATTTTCTCCTGTTGTCGGGGGCGTCTGAAAGATAGGAACTTTGATGAAAACGGTGTCGATTATCGTATAAAACCGAGTGATTGTGTAGGGTATGGATATTTTCAGACGACCTTTGGTGAAATAAATTTGAATGAGAATAGAATTATAGTAGATTAACTTTAAACCAGTACGGCGTTGCCTCTCCTTAGCTCAAAGAGAACGATTCTCTAAGGTGCTGAAGCACCAAGTGAATCGGTTCCGTACTATCTGTACTGTCTACGGCTTCGTCGCCTTGTCCTGATTTATGTTAATTCCACTATAATTCGCATGTACTTCACTCATTTGCAAAAACCGCCCGAAGTTTGGACGCTTCGGGCGGTTTTATTATGAGGGATGCGGGAATTAGAATTTCACGCGGACACCGGTGGAAAATTCGTGAGCGTGTACTTTCAAGCCGTCGAATTTGCCCAAGTGGTTGTAGCGGTAGCCGGCGTCCAAAGCGACGTTTTCGGTAATGTCATAGCCTACGCCTGCCAATACGCCTACGCCGGTTTTAGTTTTGCGAATGGATTCAGTCTCATGGAAATTCACACTGCGGTAATCGTCGTCATAAGAAAAGCGGTTGATGCCTACGCGTGCGCCGACATAAGGTTTGACCGGGGAATTTAAGTTGAAATCATAAATGGCGGAAACGCCGACGCTTTGGAGTTTGATTTTCGAGTCGAGTGTGTAATTCCGACCCTGTTCATGGTCTTTTAAAGTTTTATAGTGGGTATAATCGGCAGCGACACGGAAATCACCGAAATCATATCCGGCAGACAGGCGCGGGCTGAAGCCTTTGCTACTGGTCTTGCCACCTTCATCGTTGGTTTTAAGGGTTGAGTGGCCAAGATCGCCTTGAATATAGAAACCACGGCTGTCATCTGCCAGCGCAACGGTTGAGATGGAGAGGGCAATCAGGGTAGTCAGAATTTTTTTCATGTTTGTTTCCTTGTAACGGAATAAGGGGTATCACCGCCGAGTATTTATTCAAGGCCGACGGTTATCCCAATTGTATTTTATTATGATAAAACAAACAACATGAAAACTGTCTGTCATGGTCTTTGATAGCAGCCTGCGGATGTTACGGTTTGGCGTATCAAGGTCGTCTGAAAAAGTGGGTGCTATAAAAAGCATTGCAATAAATCGTTTAAAAACAACCGTCCCTGCTCGGTCGGGCGGAACACGGTCGGGTCGGTTTCCAGCAAACCTCTTTGTCTTGCCGTTTCGATTTGCGCCATGATTTTGGCGGCGGGTACGCCTGTGCGCTCCTGCAACATCGCGGCGGGTACGCCGTCGGTCAGGCGCAGGGCGTTCATCATGAATTCGAACGGCAAATCTTCGGCGGCAACGGTTTTACGTTCTACGGCTTCACTCGGCTGACTTTGCATTAAGGCGAGGTAGTCGTTGGGATGGCGGCGGCGGACGGTGCGCTCGATGTGGTCGGGGTAGGAGATTTTGCCGTGCGCACCCGCGCCTATGCCTAAATAATCGCCGAACTGCCAGTAGTTCAAATTGTGGCGGCACTGCATGGCGGGTTTCGCAAAAGCCGATGTTTCGTAGTGGATAAAACCCGCGCCTTCCAGCGCGCTGTGTACCGCGTCTTCGATGTCGAGGGCGGCTTCGTCTTGCGGTAAACCTTTCGGCGGCGTATGGCCGAACGGTGTGTTCGGCTCCATGGTCAGATGATACGCGCTGATGTGGGTTGCGCCCGTGGCGATGGCGGTTTGCACGTCGTCCAATGCCGTCTGAACGGTCTGGTTCGGCAGGGCGTACATCAAGTCGATATTGACTTTATCAAATAATTTCAAGGCGGTAGCTATGGCGGTTAAGGCTTCTTTGCCGTTGTGGACGCGCCCCAGCCGCGCAAGCATATCGTCGTTGAAACTCTGCACGCCAATAGACAGCCGCGTGATACCCGCATCTTTAAATCCTTGAAATTTCTCAATTTCAAACGTACCCGGATTGGCTTCCAACGTAATTTCCGCTTCCGGCTGCAAGCGCAACAGCGAACGCACGCCGCTCAACAAACGGTCAATCGACTCCGCCTGAAACAGGCTGGGCGTACCGCCGCCGAAAAATATCGTTTCCACCGGCCTGCCCCAAATATTGGGCAATTCGAGCTGCAAATCGGTCAGCAGCGCGTCGATATAGGCGGCTTCGGGCAATCCGTTTTTCAGGCTGTGGGAATTGAAGTCGCAATACGGGCATTTTTTGATGCACCACGGGATGTGGATGTAGAGCGATAGAGGCGGCAGGGCGGTGAGTTGTCCGGCTTGGGGGAATGTGATTTGGGTCATGGTGTGTTTTTGGGGATTGAGGTCGTCTGAAATTTTTTCAGACGACAGTTGCGGTATTATATAGTGGATTAAATTTAAATTAGGACAAGGCGACGAAGCCGCAGACAGTACAGATAGTACGGCACCGATTCACTTGGTGCTTCAGCACCTTAGAGAATCGTTTTCTTTGAGCTAAGGCGAGGTAACGCCGTACTGGTTTAAAGTTAATCCACTATAAGTTTCGTGTTAGATGGTTTTATTTGCCCGCTGCAAGGATACACCATATTGTTTCGATACTTTTTCAAAATCGGCTGTGTCTTGTTGCGGGATGATGATAAAGGTGTAGTAGTCGCTTCCCGTGTCTGCGCTATAAAGTACCGCTCCGGCGGCTTCAAATAAGGGATATACGGCCCTTGCCAGCTCATCGGGCAGATCTTCTTCAAGCTGCTGTTCGGTCCAATTCAGGACGACATTAAAACGTTGTGCCATTTCTGCGATGCAGTCAATAAAACCTTCCCCATCTTTCCAATCAACGGAAAACAGATGTGCGTAGTCTTCGAGGTTATTGTGTAGGATGAAGCCTTCGGTTAAGAGGTTTTTAAATACGGCGGTTTTGTTATTTTCTTCCTGCGTGTTATTTTCCCCATCTTCATCTTCCTCTATTAAGTCTTGATGGATATTTTCGATAATGATGCCAACGGTTTCCGGCTGGTCGCGGTAAATGACATCCAGCCAATGCCGGAAAAGTGTTTCATGATTTTTTAATGGGCGGAACATTGTGTAAATAAACAAACAGATAAAAAATAAAGGGAACATCAGCCACATCAATAAACGCCACAAAACGACAATGACGGGCAGAAAAGGCTTTGAGACAAACAACAAAGTTTTAGAAATAAACAGTAACAGGATTAATGATAAAGCTACTATAGACGACAATATCAAACGGATGGTTTTCATCAGCGGAATAAAGGGCAGCAAGAGCAGTTTCAAAAGTTGATGGCGGGCATGGGCCATAAATTCGGTTTTATTTCGTCACAAGGACAATCTCAGGTCGTCTGAAATTTTTTCAGACGACCTTTTGCCTTTATGCCGTTAAAGTCTTTTGCGAATCCAAGACGAGAGTTTGGGCGCGCCGAACAGTAGGAAAATCCCGATAAGGAATTGGGCGGTGCTGGCGAATATACCGGCTTGGTTTTGCGTGCCGAGATTCGCCCAAATGGATGTCTGCGTGTCGGTAGAGATAGATTGTGTAAAACGATAAATAGAGAACAAGTAAATCAGTTCGGGTATGGCTTGGGAAAGAGTGTATATGCCGATCAAAACAATACCGGTCATCATCCATGGCGCAGGGTGTTTGGGAGGCTCCTGTGCGGTTTGCAGATGTTGGGGCAGCAGGCGGTTGGCAATGGTGGCAGGGAAACACCATACAAGCAGCCATGCGGCCAAATAAAAGCCGTAGATGGATAGCGGCAACAGGAGTTGTGCGCTGTTATATTCGCTTCCAGACTGGGCAAATATGGTAACGATGCTGCTGAGCGTTTGTACGATACCGATTAAAACGATCAAACGGATGGCGGCAATCAGGATTTGCTTAGGCGACATGAGTTTCTTTCGTGATGTGGTGGGTTTGGGTCGTCTGAAAAAGCATTTCGGGTTTTCAGACGACCTATCATCGATTTATAAGGCTTTGATTTTTTCATCAATTCCCGTAACGCCTGCCCCCCTGAGGCTTTTGGGAATCATGGGTTGCGGGTCGTTTTCGTGGCAGGCAGAAACGCAGGCATCATAGCAGCTTTTGTTGGAGAGGTCGTCTGAAATTTTCAGACGACCTTTCAAGCATTGCCCCGTCAGAATTTGCCTGTAAACCCGATGGTAACCGCCCGTCCCGGTGCGGGGATGGGGACGTTGGACATGGGGTCGAGGTAGTAGCGGTTGGTGAGGTTGCTGACGCTGAAGTTCATGCTCAGGTTTTTGCCGAAGTTGTAGCGTCCGTAAGCATCCAATACCAAGGCGGAACGCCAGTGGTAGGGGCGGCCTGATGCCTGCATAATCCGCGCCAAGCCCTGACGCGCCAGTTTGTCCTGCTGGTCGGTATCGACGGTGCTGTGGTAGATGCCGCGCATACCCAGTTCCAGCCTGTTGTTGAAGCGGCGGGTGCCAACATCGAGGTTGAGCGAGTATTTCGGCTGCATGGTTTGATAGAAGCGGGTGGCGCCGAAGCCGCCGTCGATACATTTGGGGATGCGGTTGTTATAGACGTCGTAGTTGAAGGCGGTCGATTTGTCGCAGGTGCGCTGTTTTAAGCGGTAGTTTGCGCCGAACGAGGCAAACCATTTGCCGCTGTCGATACGGCTTTGCAGCTCGATGCCGCTGGTTTGTTTCTTGTCGTATTGGGTCAGGTTTTTGTTTTCGGTAATGTCGATGGCGTTTTTGATGGTGTTGTTGTAGTAGGTCAGGCGGATGTTGCCGTGTTTCAGCCGTTGCCAGTAGGGTGTGAAATTGAATGAATAGCCTGCCTCCCAGTTGGTGCTGCGTTCGGGCTTCAGGTTGAATTCGGTATTGTAGGCTTCCAGCAGGTTAACGTTGGTGGTGGTTGCTTCGTAAATGCTGGGGAAGCGGGTCGCCTGCGCGAAACGGGCGAACAGGCGGCTGTTGTCGGTCAAATCGTAGCTGACGGCGATAACGGGCGACCATGCGCTGGCTTTCAGGTGTTTGGGCATGGGCCATACTTCGTCTTCGTTGGCGGGCTTTTTATAGAGGCGGTGGCCGCCGGTACTGCCCATCGTAGTCGCCCGCTCTTTTTTTTGCAGATAGGGTGTTTTAACATCATCTATTGCAGCATTGGTTAAATATTTGAAATAGCTGCCTTGCAATCCCTGCGGATTGTTTACTTTTTCATTAAATTGCCCTTGCGCGAAAACCGGCCCTTGATATTTACCGTCGATATAGGGCGTATAGACTTCTTTCTGCCGGTAAACGGCTTCGTCGTGGTTGAAGGACGGGTTATCTACCTGTGGATTGTCGCCGTTTGCGTTGGCATAGATGACTTCGCCGGTCTGCCTTTCTCCGTTAATCGAATATCCTTTATCGTTATAGTCATAACCGTATTTGTGGCGGAATTCGTTTATCAGACGATTTGACTCGTCAACATCTTCTGTTCTCAGGATTTTCCGCACATCGTCCGCTTCTTCTTTATTTGCAATCAGTTCGTAATAGGGGATATAGCTGCCGAGGATATAGCCGTCCGAGCTTTTCCCTCCTTGCAAATCGACGGAATAAAACGGATCTTTTCTCGTCCGCCTTGCTTTTGCCAAGGCATCGTCGTAAGCCCAGAATTTGTCGTAGCGTATGCCTGCCTGAATGTTCAGGCGGTCGGTTGCCTGCCAGTCGAAAGCGACTCCCGCGCCCCATTCGTGGCGGCGTCCCGCCCTCGGACCGGCAACGGCTGTGGCGGCTGTGGCGGCACCGATGATGTCGAAGATATCTTTGTCGTTGCTGGTGATTCGGTTGGATTCGTCCAGTTTTTCATATTGGACGTTGGCGCAGAAGGTCATGGCGAGCTTGTCGCTCAGGCGCATGCGGTTGCTGATGTCGGCGCCGGTACGGGTGGCGCGGGTGCGCTGTTCCACGCCTGATTTGACGCGGTATGCGCCGGGTACAGGAGGCGGATCTTTCGGCTCTTCGGCAGGAACCAACCCTTCGGCAACCAGCTCGCGGCAGCCTATGCCTTCGCTGATGTGCCTGCCGATAAATTCATTGGGAATTTTATTGTGGACAAAACAGTTGGCCCACTTGTCGTATTCCTGATCGCCGTAGGTAACGGCCAAATCCGGCCCGCCGCTTTGATGTCGGGAACTGGTTGTTTGGGTGCGCCAGATATTGGCCTGCAAGTCTACCCAGCGGCTGCCTTCGGGCTTCCATTCGTAGCCGATTTTATGGCTTTTGGTGTCAATGGTGGAATTGAGCGTTTGCGCAGGTATGACCAGCGGCGGCCTGCCGGTGAAGTTGAACTCGTTGCTGAAGCCCAGCAGTATGGCGTTGTAAAAGGGGTTGTTTTCGCCGAAACGGACGCGGGTGCGCATATGGCCGAGGCTGATTTTCTGATTATTGGGCAGATACCAGTTGTTTTTCAGCAGCAGGCTTTTGCTTGCCACATTGCTATTGAACACTTCTTCGCCGGGGCGGTAGAGCTTCGCCATGTTCGGTATCATGGTCGCGCCCGTATTACCGAAATCCGCATTGTCCGGGTCGTATTCCGGATTGTTCAGATAGCCGCCCGCCCCGCGTTTGCCGCTGAAGTAATTGCCTTTTTTGCGGTCGCTGTAAGCAATCAGGCCGTCTGAAATATCGGTTTTGAACGCCGCCGAAACCATGCCCGAACGGTCGTCTTTGAAATTGCCGATTTTGCTGCTGCGGCTGCGCGGCGGTTTTTTCTCTTGGAAATCGAGTGCCTGATAAGGCTCCAACGTTCCGGCGACTGCGCCCGCCGCCCCGTCTGCCGTCGGCCTGCCCGGAATGGTGCGGTAATCTTCAACACCGAGGTATTGCAAATTATCAACGCGGGGCTTGGCCGTATTGCCCGAAAAACTGCCTTTTATCTGAATACCCCATTTTTTCCCTTCGGGAACAATGTCTTCCGGCTCGATGGTTTGAATGGCGACCGAACCGCCTACTCCCGATTTGACACCTCGGGTCATCGACGGCCCTTTTTCTACCGCAATACTGCGGAACAGGGCGGGATCGACATAGTTTCTGTCGGCAACGTCGTAATTGTTCATCCATACGTCGACGGTCTGTTCCGTTCCGTCAATGGTAACGGGGATGCGGCCTTTTCCGGCGATGCCGCGGATGCTGGGCGTAATCGCGCTGCCCGCATTGCGCGTATTCATGTTGTATACGCCGTTGAGCCCCTTGAGGATGTCGCCGGCGGCATCGGGGCGGTAGCGTTCAAGGTATTCTTTGCCGAGGTAGGCGTTGGAGACGTTTTTGCTGTATTGCTGCGCTTCGCCTTTCTGGTCTTTGGTCAGGCGTTTGCCGCGGACTTCGATAGTGTCGAGGACGGCGGTGTCGGGTGTAACCGCATCTGCTGCCCACAGGTGTGGGCTGTGCCAAAAAATACTGAGGCAGGCGACGATGGTTTTGAAGGGGTAGTTTCTCATGTGATGACTCCTTGTATTGTCTTTATAACAGGCGCTCCGTCGGGTGCGGACGGTAACCAATACTTCAAGGAGTGGTTTGTAGAATGTGTTTTATGTTTTTATGATGGGGATTTTTGAGTAAGGATATTTGCTGTTTTTTTTGGATATTATAAGTTTTTGAAAAAATTTTATAAGTTTTGTTCCTTTGATGGTGCGTTTTACGGATAAACGGGATGGAAAACGTCGTCTGAAAACGGCGTGGCGGGTTTTCAGACGACGTTTTTGTTGTTCAGAGGGCTTCGATTTTTTTCAACAATTTCCGCAACGCCTGTCCCCTGTGGCTTTCGGCGTTTTTGATTTCGGGGGCAAGCTCGGCGGCGGTGCAGTTGTGTTCGGGCAGGTAGAAATGCGGGTCGTAGCCGAAGCCGTTGGTGCCTGCGGCTTCTGTCTGCCATTGTCCGTGCCAGATGCCTTCGGCGATGATGGGCTGCGGGTCGTTTTCGTGGCGGACGAGGACAAGGACGCAGGCATAATAACAGCTTTTGTCGGCTTTGTCGGCGAGGTCGTCTGAAAGGCGTTTGTTGTTGGCGGCATCGGATTTGGGGTTTGCTCCGGCATAGCGGGCGGAGAGGATACCGGGTGCGCCGTTTAATGCGGCGGCGCAGATACCGGAGTCGTCGGCGAGCGCGGGCAGGCCGCTGTGTTTGGCGGCGTGGCGGGCTTTGGCGAGCGCATTTTCGACGAAGGTGCGGTACGGCTCGGGGCATTCGGGCGTGTCGAACTGCGATTGCGGCAGGACTTCGATGTTCAAATCGGCGAAGAGGCGGGAAAATTCTTTGAGTTTGCCTGCGTTGCCGCTGGCGAGGACGATTTTGTCGAACATGGGTTTTCCTTAATGGGGTTCGGTTTGTTGCGAGCGCATGATTTGTGCGCGGGCTTTATGGCGGATGT
>NZ_KV838100.1:162089-163383 GCF_001838645.1 Neisseria sp. HMSC70E02
GGCGAATTGTTTGCTTTGGATGGAAAGCAGGTAGGCGCCCAACGTTACCAATGCGATGAAGAGCAGGGTGAAGAGGATGGTCAGAATGAGGAAGGTTCGGCGTTTGGTCATTGGTTTTGTTTGTTTCTTTTAGATTTCAGGTAGCCTTAACGGCAGATGGGGGAAGCTTGCTTCCGCTCACAGCCGCACATTGTGGCAGGCTTCGTACACTGGCAGCAGGCGGTGCAGGGTTTCGACTAGCCAGGTCGCGCTGCCAGCCGTTGCACCAGCGTTCGATATGCGGCGGGGCAAAGCCCGCGCCCAGTTGTGAGGCTACCTGTAAAACCAACGTGCGCCACACTTGCCACGCGGCTTTGTAGTCGGCCTTGCTTGGTTTGCGCTTCGGTTTCGGGCTGGTATTGGCGGATTTGGGCGAACTGGAAAAATGGGCGTTGGAATAGGTCGCAGCTTTGCGGGGTGAGCATGATGGTTTGGCGGGGCATGAAAAAGGGAGAGGCTACCTGAAAAATAGATTTTCAGGTAGCCTCAAACCGGTTTGGCATGCATCCGAAACGGAAAATTTGAGCGGTTACATACCTTGGGTTGGTGGCAGTGTTATTTCAACTTGGCTGCCAATTTGTCGAATTTTTGTTTGATGTCGGCCTTGAAGGCTTCCACTTTCTCTTTGCGCTCGGCTTTGCGCTGTTTTTTCCACGCTTCGTGTGCCTGACGTGCCACTTCTTCCTGCGCTTCTATTGCTGCCAATACGTCCTGTTGGGCAACGGCTGCATCTTGCCGGAGAATAACGGTTTTGAAACGGTGGAAGAAGGCATCCAATACAGCTTCGTCGGATTCTTGCGCCAAAATAATGATTGCAGTACTGCCGTTATCCAGTTTTTTGGCTGTATTTTCCAGCAACAACCCCTCTCCCAATGTTTGGGCAGTGCCTGCATCACTGCCGATGAGTGCGCCAGTAGCTCCACCCAACAGAACACCGATAGGACCGCCGAGAATGCCGACCAGTGAACCAATGAGGCCGCCCGTCCATGTGCCTTCGACCGTATTGGCGGTAAAGTCGGTGCTTTCTGCTGGGATAATCAGACCATTTTCCTTTTTAATCAAAACGGCTTGTGCCACCAAAGCATCTGTTGTCTGCGAGTAAGCTTTCAATTCAGAAAAGGCTTGATAAGCTTCGCTGGAGATGTTGAATAAGACAACGATGATGTTTTGTTTCATAAGTCTACTCCCGTGGGTTGAAAGATTTAAGAACATACAAGTTGTATGCGGTGTCAGTGTAAATTGCAAGGGGGGGGGG
>NZ_KV838100.1:163483-169647 GCF_001838645.1 Neisseria sp. HMSC70E02
GGGGGGGGGGAGCAATGCGGCAAACAAAACTTTACCTATGTAAAGCCTGTAGAACCGGCAAACGGATAACGAACAATACCCAGCCTTAATGGGATTCGGTTTGTTGCTCACGCATGATTTGTGCGCGGGCTTTATGGCGGATGTAGAGGGCGAGGCTGCCGATTTGGGCGAAGACGGCGCCGAATGCGAACAGGAAGGCGGCGACGGCGAATTGTTTGCTTTGGATGGAAAGCAGGTAGCCGCCGAGCATGATGAGTGCGATGAAAATCAGGGTGAACAGGGCGGTCAGCAGGAGGTAGGTTTTTTGTCGGTTCATGATTGGGGACGTTTTTGATAAAGGGCGGACGTGGGGTTTAGGTTGTCCGTTTGTTGTTAGATAGGGATGGCGTTGGTTTGGGAATGGGGGAAGGGTTTGTGGGTTGATGAGGTCGTCTGAAAACTTGGCAATCGGGTTTCAGACGACCTTTGGTGTTTATACGAGCTGTTCGCCCCAGTGTAATTTTTGGCGCAGGGTTCGGAAGTATTGGTAGTCGGTGGGGTGGAGGATGCGCAGGGGGTTGTGGTAGCGGCGGATGATGATGCGGTCGAGGTTTTGTACGTCGATGAAGGATTGTCCGTCGAAATGGACGCGGGCGTCGCCGCTTTGGGTAACGAGGATTTCGATTTCGGAGGTGTCGGGGATGGCGATGGGGCGGTTGGTCATGGATTGGGGGCAGATGGGCACGAGGGTGAAGGCGTGCAAGCCTGCCTGCATGATGGGGCCGCCGGCAGCAAGGGAGTAGGCGGTGGAGCCGGTGGGGGTGGAGACGATGAGGCCGTCGGAGCGTTGGGTATAGACGAATTCTTGGTTGATGAAGACTTCGAACTCTATCATTTGTCCGGCACCGCCGCGCGAGAGGACGGCGTCGTTGAGGGCGAGGGCGCGGTGAAAGGTTTGTCCGTCGCGGACGAGGGCGGCTTCGATGAGGATGCGCTCTTCGGGCCGGTATTTGCCTTCGAGGACGGGCAGCAGCTCTTCGGTCATGTTTTCGCGGGGGATTTGGGTGAGGAAGCCTAAATGCCCTTGGTTGATGCCGATAACGGGTACGGCGCGGGGGGCGATTTCGCGGGCGACGGAGAGGAATGTGCCGTCGCCGCCGAGGACGATGACGAGGTCGCAGTGTTTGCCCAAGTCGGATTTGCTGACGATGTGGCAGCCGACTGTATCTTGAACATAGATGCAGCGTTCTTCTATTCCGATTTCGTCCAGATAGACGGTGAGGCCGTGTCCCTGCAGGAAGTGGATGAGGGTGTGGGCGGTGTTTTGGATTTCGGGGGTATTGGGGCGGGTTACGATACCGATGTTGTGAAACGGGCTGTTCATAGGCATGGGGTCGTCTGAAAATTAGTCTATCCAGATGTCGCGTTCGAGCCGGTCGAGGCGTTCGTTGAGGCGGGCGACGTCGTCGCGCAGTTTGTCCACTTCTTCCATCCAGGCGGACAGGGTGGCGGCGTCGATAACGGGGGATTCGGGTTCGCGGGAAAAATCGCTGATTTGCTCGGCTATGCTTTGTCCGATTTTTTTGACGGTTTGCCCGATGTTTGCGGCGCGTTCGCTGATGCTGTCTGCGAGTGAGTCGCCGAAGATGCGGGCGAGGTCGTCTGAAGCGTAGTAGCGCAGGCTGCCGAGGATGGGCAGGACGGTCATGCCGAGCATGAGATCGCCTTCGAGGCTGATGTCGCCGACGCCGGGTTCTTGTCCGGTCAGGATTTTGCGGATGGCGCTTTGGTGGAAGGTGATGAGGGTGTCGGCGGGTTGGTCGGCGGTTTCGAGAAAGCCGTCGTGATTGATGCGTCCGGTCAGTCCGAATCCAGCGAGGTTGAGGCTCAGGGTTTTGCCTGACAGGCGGGACAGGTCTTGTTGATGTTCCGGATTTTGCTGTATCAGGTGGTTGATAACGGGAAATAGGGCGGACATAGGGTGTTCTCGATACTTTCGGACTTGGGGTTGTTAAGTAAGACTGTGTTTTTTGGTTTTGGTTTTGCCGCTGCCGAAAGGTCGTCAGAAACGGTCGCGGAGCCGTAATTTTACAGGCTTAATCCGTCGGCGGAAACGGTATTTACAATTTTGCCGCGGCTTGTGTCATCAGGCGCGAAATCGGGTGGTGGGAGGCCGAATTTGGCGGCTTCGGCGGTGTAGAAATCGCAGCGGGTCGGGTGGCGCAGTTCGACAATGTTGCGTATGCGCCTGCCGTTGGGGTGGAGGGTCGTCTGAAACAGGGTTTCGACGGCGATGTCGCGGTGGACGATATTGACGGGCTGGTTGCCGCCCCGAATGTTTTGCTTTTGAACGAGGCGGCTGACGGGATGGCGTTCGGCGCAATATAGCCCGCCCAGCCGCAGGATGTCGATGTTCGGAACGCCGCTATCTAGCAGGTATTGCTCGGCGGTGAGGATTTGGCGGGCAGACTCGGTTTGCGGGTCGGGTGTGGCAGTTTCGTCGCATTCGCGCGCTTTATCGCCGTAAACGCTGGTGCTGCTCGTGAAAATCAGGTGTTGCACGTTACACGCCCGGGCAAGTTCTGCCCATTGTTTGACGGTATCGGCGTAATGCGTCAGCGAGGATGGCGGCAAGAGGCAGAACCAAACGGGTTTGTCGGCGTGGTGCTGCCAAAAGCTTGTATCGCGGGCAGGGTTCGCGCTTTGAAACACGTTGTCTTGATTGAGGTCGAGGGTGTCGAGGCGTATGGGCAGATTAATATCGTCCGAAGTCAGGTTGCGCTTGACTGCGGCGACGCGGCTGCCGTTTTCGTAGAGTTTTTGCGCCAAAGAGCGGCCGAGGTAGCCTAGGCCTAAGATGGATGCGTCGGGGGAGGTGGAAAGAGGGTTATGTATCATGTTTATAGATGAATGCCGTCTGAAAATCAGCTCAGACGGCATGAAGATTATGACTGCGCACCGCCTATTTTCCGGTCGTATTCCTCGCGGTGTTCCGGTAATAGGTAGGGGCGCAGGAGGCTTAAGGTGCGACGGATGCCGCGTGCTTTGGAGTCTTCGGTCAGCTTGGTGCGTCCGCGCAGGGAGCTGTCGAAGTCGAACCAGTATTTCGTGACCATCCACATATTGACGGCGAGGTCGTTCATGGCGGTTTGGTCGGCTTGGATGATGTTCAGACCGTTGAGCTGGGTGAGCAGGTTGACCAAGAGCGGAGAGACTTTGGCTTGGGTGAAGGTGTTGTGCTCGCCCAAAAGTTCGGCACTGCGCGCAAGCAGGGTGTTCACGTCGCTGAAGAGGAAGCGGTATTCCCACATAACGTCGTAAATGCCCGCCATATAGTTGATGGAGTCTTCCACATCGGACGGCAACACGGCTTCATTCAGGTATGCCAGCAGGGCTTCGCTGTAACGTTTGAACAGTTGGACGATGATTTCGTCTTTGTTGCGGAAGTGGTAATAGAGATTGCCCGGACTGATGCCCAAATGCGCCGCGATATGGTTGGTGCTGATGTTGCGCTCGCCTTCCTCGTTGAAGAGCGCAAGGCTGGCGTCGATGATGCGGGTGTAAGTATTGGTTTTTGCAATGCGGGTCACGGGCATACTCCTTGGATTTACAGGCTGAACGAAGCGGGCAGCCAATTGGGTTCGGCGTGTAATTCTACCTGAAATCGAGTAAATACTGTATTGCAGACGTGTTGCGCCAGCTTCCAGACCTCGTCTGAAGAAGCATTGTTTTTGTTCACCAAAACCAAAGCCTGTTTGTCGTGTACCGCCGCACCGCCGATTTGGAAGCCTTTCAGACGACATTGGTCGATCAGCCAGCCGGCGGCGAGTTTGACCGAACCGTCAGGCTGCGGATAGCGCGGCATATCGGGATGCTGCTGCAACAGGGCGGCAGCTTTTTCCGCGCTGACGACGGGGTTTTTAAAGAAACTACCGACATTACCAAGTACGTTAGGATTAGGCAGTTTACTGTTGCGGATTGCACACACTGCATCGGAAACGTCTTTCGCCGTCGGCATTCTGCCCGCGCTCAGTTCGGCAACGGCGGCTGCCAAATCGCCGTAACCCAAATTCGGCTCGAAACGCTCTTTCAGGGCGAATACGACCGAAACAATCACATAACGCCCTTTGCCTTCCTGCTTGAACAGGCTTTCGCGGTAGGCGAAGCGGCAGTCGGCATTGGAAAGCTCGACAAAGGTTTCCGTATCCAAATCGAAGCAGCGCACGCTGTGAATCACGTCTTTCGCCTCCACGCCGTATGCGCCGATGTTCTGCACGGGCGACGCGCCGACCGTACCCGGAATCAGGCTCAGATTTTCCAGACCGTTCAAACCCAGCGCGACGGTGTGCAGGACAAAATCGTGCCAGATTTCGCCTGCCTGCGCTTCGATGTAAACGAGGCCGTCTGAACGCGCAATCTCTCGGATGCCTTTGTTTTCCATATGTACGACCAGTCCGGCGTAATCCTGCATCAAGAGGATGTTGCTGCCGCCGCCGAGCCATAAAACGGTATTGCGGTCGAACTCGGGCAGTCGGACGATGTCGCACAACTCGTCGGCGTGTTCGAGCGCGATAAAGGCTTGGGCTTGGGCGCGAAGACTGAAGGTGTTGTAGGGGGTGAGGTCGGTTTGGTATTGGATGGGTTGCATGGGTTTAAACTTTAAAATAGGTATTGTCAGTGGCGGGCTTCAGCCCATTGTTTCGATATTTTAATCGGCGGAGTTTTCAGACGACCTTATGCGATCTGACCATCTCCCTGCTGCACAATTCCAAGCACCACACCAAGGCGACGGCTGCGATGGTGAGCGAGGCAATCAATGCCGTCCAGAAGCCGTAAATGCCCATATCGAAACGGTAGGCGAGCAGATAGCCCGGCAGCAGGCCGCAGCCCCAGAAGGCGGCGGCGTGGATGAACATCGGCACCTTGGTGACTTTGTAGCCGCGCAGGGCGTAGGACGCGATGCATTGGGTGAAGTCTGCCGGTTGGAACAAGCCGGCGAACAGCAGGACGGTGGCGGCGATGCTTAAAACCGCCGGATCCTTGTTGTACATGCTTGCCAGCGGGGAACGGAATAATACCAAGGAAAGCACGGTAATCACGGCGAGCGCCCAGCCCGACACCAGCGATACGCCCGAAATATAACGCGCCCGCGAAAATTCGCGCCGCCCCAGAGAAAAACCGATGCGCACCGTCCCTGCCGAGCCGACGCTTTGCGGAATCATATAGAGAATCCCCGACAAACTGATGCCGACCTGCTGCGCCGCCACATAAGCCTCGCCGAAAGGCGCAATCAAAAATACGATAAACGAAAACGCGCTGGCTTCCAAAAAATAAGACAGCCCGATGGGCGCGCCGATTTTCCAAATCTGTTTGAACACCGCCCAATCCGGTTTGCCGAATTTTGCCGTCAGTCCGAATGGGCGGAAGAATTTTTCCTTAGCGATATAAATCCACAACGCCAGCGCGCTGAACCAGAACACCGCCATCGTTGCCAACCCGCAGCCCGCGCCGCCCAAAGCGGGCATACCGAATTTGCCGTAAACAAAAATATAGTTCAGCGGCACGTTCAACACAAACGCCGCGAAGCTGACCAACATAATCAGGCGCGGGCGGTTCAGGCTGGAAGCGTAGGCGTGCAGGGCACGGTGCACCATTGCTGCGGGCATTGCCAGACTGGTGAACAACATATACTGCGCCATCGTGCCTTCGACATAATCGCTCAAGGTCAGCCAGTTGCGGAACGGCGTAATCGCCGCCCACATCAATACCATGCCGAAAATCCCCAAAAAAAGCCCGAACCAAATCCCCTGCCGCCCCGTTTCGCCTACTTCGTCGGTTTTACCCGCGCCGTAAAGCTGGGCAATCAGCGAGTTCAGCGCCGCCATAATGCCCATAAACGTAATATAAACCGTGGCAAACGCGCTGCTGCCCAACGCCACCGCCGCCAAGTCCTCCGTACTCGCATCGCCCGCCATCACGGTATCGACGAAACCGATGCCCACCTGCGCGACCTGCGCCAGCAGCATGGGCAGGGCAAGGGCGGTCAGCAGGCGGACTTCTTTCAGGAAGACGGAAAAGGAAAAGCGGTTGAGGTCGAGCAGCATAAGTGTTTGTAGGACTTTAAAAAAAGCGGAAATATAGTGGATTAACGTTAAACCAGTACGGCGTTGCCTCGCCTTAGCTCA
>NZ_KV838100.1:169747-176557 GCF_001838645.1 Neisseria sp. HMSC70E02
CCTTGTCCTGATTTAAAGTTAATCCACTATAAAAGAAACAGGTCGTCTGAAAACAGACGGCCTGTTCCGTATGGGCATGGGATGCGACATTATAGTGGAAATGGAGGTCGATTGACAGCGTGCTCAGGCAGCTTTTCAGACGACCTCCTGCGCATCAAAGCAAAGGCTGCTGCCGCACGATGGCGCGGATGACGGCGCGGTTTGGATTTAGGGCGGTGCGCAGGCGTTGGGACAGGGGCTGAGGCAGGCCGAGGATGTCGGCGGCAATGGCGGCGGCGCAGACGGGGGCGGTGGCAAGGCCGCGCGTGCCGTGGGCGGTGTTGATGTAGGCGTTCGGCAGGTAGGGGCAGGGGATGTTGTCGAGTCGGTAGTTTTTATCCAGCGAGAGTTTGGCGTAGACGGTCTGCATGGCGGCGATGTCGCCGAGTGCGCCGACGACGGGCAAGTGGTCAGGGCTGTCGCAGCGCAGGGCGACGTGTCCTTGCGGCGGGTCAGAGAGGTCGTCTGAAAACGAGTAAAGAGAGTTTTGCTCAAACGAGTTTTGCTCAAACAATGATTGCGCCAATGGCGGGTTGAGTTGTTGCAGGGCGGCGCGATTGGCAGTTTCTTCGTGCGGGTACCAAGCGTCGTCGTTGCTGTTGAGAACGAAGGTTGCGCCGTAGCAGTGTTGCCCTTGCCAGCTCGGGCTGATGTAGCTTTCGCCGGATAGGGCGCAGCGCAGGCGTTTGGAAAAACCGCTTGCCGCCGCTACGCCGGTTTGTCCGCGGATTTGGCGGAAAGGCAGAGTGGAGACGTTGGCATCGGCGGCGTTCGGGCTGTGCGCGCCCATGCAGTAAATGATGTGGGTTGCGCTGAAGCTGCCGTGCGGTGTGTGTGCCGTCCAGTTTGCGCCGTCGTATTCGGCGGAGGATAAGGGCGTGTCTTCGTGCAACGCAATCAGCGGATGATCCAGCAAGGCGCGGACGACGGCGGGCGGGTTCAGCCATACGCCCTGCGGCCAGTAGAGGCCGTCTGAAAAGACGTCTATGCCTGCGATTTGCGCGGCTTCGTCGGTGGACACGCTGCGGTAAAGGTGGGCATGATGCTGCTGCAAACCCAATGCCTGATTGCGTTTGCGTTCGGCTTCATCAAAATTGAGGTGCAACACGCCGTCGCCGCCCCATGCGTCGGAATCGGGCAGAAGGTCTTGCAGCAGGCGGCGGGTGTAGCCGTAGCCGGCCAGCAGCAGTTCGGTTTGCTCGGTGTCGTGCGGCGAGATTTTGGCGTAGAGCAGCCCTTGGCGGTTGCCGCTGCCGCCTTGAGCCGCTTTGCCCGCTTCCAAAATGGTAACGCGCACGCCGTGTTCCGCCAGCTTGCGCGCGGTTGCGGCGCCGACAATGCCCGCGCCGATAACCAACGCGTGTTCGGGCAGAGTGGTGGCTTGGGGTCGTCTGAACCAAGGTTTGACAGGCTTGGGCGCGGCTTGCGGTACGGTTTCGGTCTGCCATTCGATACGGTCGAAATGTTCGTACAGGCTATCGGCGCGGTGTGGCGGGACAAGCCAGATATGCACGTCAGGCAGCAGGTTTTCCAGAAAGTTGACGCTGTTGAACTGAAGGCATTTTAGGGCTTGGTCGAGGCGGGTTTTCAGACGGCCTTCCAACTCGGTCGGTGCATCGGACAAAGGAAAATCGGGCATGCGGTTTTCGGTCAGACAGGCAACCAGATGCAGCGGCGCAGGATGAGTTTCGATCACGCGGGCAAGTTCGGCAGGGGCGGGCGGGGTGTTCCAAGCGAGGATGGGCATAGCGGGGTCGTCTGAAAAAGAGGTTGATTACTGAAGCGCTGTCTGTCGGCTTGCCTTAATGCTTTTCTCCCTGCTCTTTAGTCGGCTCTTTGGTCTGAACCGGCGTAACCGGGAAAAACAAGATCAGCGGGTTGGCTTTAATCTGCTGCCAGAAGCTTTTGCACAAATTACCGACACTGCCGATTTTCGTGCCGCGCGAGCGCAGGGCGACGAAGAGGGCGAGGGTGAAGCTGACGATGAGGTTGACCAAGCCGATGGCGAGGACGCTGCAAATGCCGAGCATGAATGTACCAAAGCCGACGTTGCCGCTGACGGCGGCGTAGCCGAGGTTGGCGGAGGAGAAGGCGACATGGCGGATGTCCAGCGGCAGACCGAGGAGGTGTCCGAAGTAGCCGGTCATGCCCAAGAGCATCCCGAAAATGAAGTTGCCGACCAGCGAGCCGTAGTGTTTGTGGATGTAGGCGGCGAGGACGCGGCGGGGTTTGGGGCGCATGATTTTGCGCAACAAGGGATTGAAGGGCAGGCGTTGGCGCAGGTTGAGGTAGTCGGCGCGGTTGTCGAAGAAGCCTGCGATGATGCCGGAACAGAACAGCCACAAGCCCGCAATAGCGGCATACCATAGGGTCGGATGATTGATGATGTCTATGGATTTGAACTGGTAGGCGGTGGTGTGGGCATCGAGTATGGGCTGTTGGTGCAGATGGGCATAGCCGAACGATATGGCACACGCCAAAAGGATAGCGATGGAAACGTTGCCGAAGACGGCGACGCTTTGGGAGCGGCATACGTCGATGAGGAGCTTGGCGAGCTTGTTGTCCACTGCCTTGCCGCCTTCGTTGAGATCGACTTGTTCGGCGAAGCTGGCGGCGGTCATGGCGGGCTGTTTGGTGGCGACGGTGCAGTGCAGCATATGGATGAGCATGAAGCCTATGCCGTAGTTGAGCCCTGACAGCAAGGAGGTAACGAAGGGGCTGAAGCCGAGTGTGCCGATGTGGATTTTGTGCAATGCCATCAGGGCGATGATGACGCCGCCACCCGCCGCGGAGTAGAACATTTTGAAATATTCTTTGCGGTTGCGGGTGATGTAATGCTCGCCGTGGTGGCTTTTGTTTTCGGTAATGCTGCGGGCGAGCATGCGTATGCTGCTGCGGCGCAGGTGGCGGGTACTGTATTGCTCGACCGCGGCGTAGATGAGGGAATTCATCAGGGTTATGGTCAGGCGGTTGCGGTTGCCGGCATCGGTTTGGATGTCGGTGAGCAGTTTCAGGCGATCTACGGTCTGCTGGAGCCGTTCAAGCAGGTGGGCGACTTTGACGGACGAGCCTGAACCTGCGCCCGTCCCTTTTCGGCGCAAATAGTCGATCTGGCTGCAACATTGGTCGAACATGACTTCAAGGTGGGCGGTGTCGTAAGGGGTGGTGTCGTTGCGGTAGTGTTCGACCAGTTTGGCGGTTTCGCGCTGAAGGGCGACGAAGGGCGAATCGGCTTCGAGCAGGCGCGGGGCAATGCGGATGAGGTCGGGTTCGATGGCTTCGGAGGCAATCCAAATGGCCAGCATTTCGATGGCACGCAGGCGGGCGTCAACCAACTGGCGGCAGGCGTTTTGCAGCAAGGCGGGATCGGCGCTGGTGCGGATCAGGTCGTACAGGCTCAACCATTGGCGGATGCTGAGAGTTTGCAGCCATTTGTCGTCGTTTTCGGAGTGGAACAGGTAGAGGAACACTTCGCGCAGGTTGGCAAAATCCTTATAGGACGGGCTGAAGCGTTCGTAGATGCGTATGCCCATCTCGCGGGTAAAGCTGTGGCGCGAGAAGATGCCGAGTTTGATCAGCGCGGGATAGATGTGGACTTGAGAAAGCCAGTGGTAGAAGCGGCTGCTGAAATTTTTTGCGAGTTCTTCGTCTTGTTTGAGCGTGGCGATAATCAGGTCGAAACGTTCTGCCGCCTGTTTTTTGCCGCCGCGCCGCAAAAATTTGATTAAGGCATTCAGAATAAGGACGAAATCGGTGTCGGTCAGACTCTTCGACAGAAGAGGATGTAGATTTTGGTGAGTAATTTTTTCCATTGCGGTATTTTTACACAAAACGGCGGGTTTGATAAGTTCGGGTAATTTATGCAACCTGCTGTAAGCACATTCGATATTTTGGAGCAATGTTTGACGATTTCAACCCTCTTTGTTTTGAAAAGGTCGTCTGAAAACCGGTTTCAGACGACCTTTCGCTTATTTCAGTATCTCTTCGGGAATGTTGCAGACGGGAATCGGATTGACTTTGTGTTGCATGGCTTTGTGCAGGCGGGTGTAGATTTCCAAGACTTCGCGCTGCCTGCCTTCAAAATCTTCGGGACGGTGCGTGCCGTAAACGCTCATCGCCCATTCGAGTTCGGGATAGCTTGCGCCCATCTGTTCTTCGTCCGTGCGTTCGGTATCCCAAAGCCCGTCGGTCGGTACGGCTTTTTGGATGGACTCGGCGATGTCCAGTTCGGCGGCAATTTGATAAATCTGCGTTTTGGTCAAATCGGCAATCGGGCTGATGTCCACGCCGCCGTCGCCGTATTTGGTGAAAAAGCCCACGCCGAAATCTTCGATTTTGTTGCCCGTACCGGTAACCAGCAAACCGTTTAGCTGACCGTAATAATAAAGCGTCAGCATCCGCAGGCGGCTGCGGGCGTTGGCAAGCGCAAGCTGTTTGGCGGGGAACTCGGTTTCATCGACTTCGACATCGGCGGCAAAGGTATCGAAAGTCGGCGTCAAATCCACACGCATCCCGCTGACGTTGGGAAACGCCTGTTCCAACCGGCGGATGTGTTCCTGTGCGCGGCTGACTTGGTCGGCTTTTTGGCGGATGGGCATTTCAAGCAGCAGAACCTTCAGCCCCGTCCGTGCCGCGATGGCGGAAACGACTGCGGAATCGATACCGCCGGAAACGCCGACAACAAACCCCTTGGCGTGTGCGGCGGCGGCATAGTTTTTCAGCCAGTCGGCAATATGGCGGATAACGGCTTGCGTCTGCATAGTCAGGCTCCTGATTTGAAAGGGGGAATCATACCCGATTTTGAAAGGCTGCGGCATATGGACGGGTCGTCTGAAAACACAGGTTTGGCATTGCGAAACCGATTGCCGCGTTTGCAATATTGTCGGTTTGAGGTTTTCAGACGACCTGTGTCATGAGCGGTTGACTCCTGTGTTTTAATGAGATTTTTTGTTTGACTTGTCTTTATATTGATAGATTTGCAGATTGGTTGACCTGCCGCCTTTGAACGAATTGATTTCATAAGTAATGCCATCATACACGGCGCGTGTACTGATCAGCTCTTCATTCAGCGGCTGTTTCTGTTTAAAGGCTTCGATGTTTTGGATATGTTTGTCCAACAGGTTTTTAAACAGGTTGTCCGGTTTGTTTTTATGGTCGATGGTGGAAATGATTAAGTCGGGGATGGTGGTGTCTTTCAAGATAAGTCCATCGTTTCCAATCACAGCATCCACGCCGTCTACCTTGTTATTGACATGATATATATCGACACCGTATGGACATTCCGGATTGGCAAAGTCTTTTAAAACTATTGTTACAGAAAAAAGATTGGCAAGGTAGTCAGCGGCGCTATACATGTTTTTCTTCCCGAAATTTCTTTTAAAGATTTCGTTATTGCTGTTTTCTATAAAGCCTAACTCTTGCAATTTGGGAACAATCAGTTCTTTATTCATGGGGATAGGCAGGCGTTTAACTGCCTCGAAATGAGTAGGTTCATATCGCGGGTATGCCGCAGGGTCTGCAGGCGGGAGCCGAGGAGGCGTATTAAACTTATACTCGGAAGGATGACATTCAAAATTCGGGGTAGCTGCAGTTTTAACGGCTTCTGCATCTTGCATTCTATCTTGCGTCAAATTCGGCTGATTGCTACATGCCGCCATAATCAGCAAACCCGCCAATACCATCAGCCTTTTATTGACTATCTCCATGATTTCACTTTCTTTATTTGGTTTTTGTTGTAATCAGTTATGGGCTTTCTTTCAGGTTTTATATCGATAGATTTGTAGTATTGTTCTCCTACCTCCACCAAATGAGTTGATTTCATAGGTAATGCCATCGTATACAGTACGCGTGCTGATCAGCTCTTCATTAAGCGGCTGTTTCTGTTTAAAGGCTTCGATGTTTTGGATATGTTTGTCCAACAGGTTTTTAAACAGGTTTTCAGGCTTGTGTTTATGATTAATGGTAGAGATAACGAAATCGGGAATGGTGGTGTCTTTTAAGATGAATCCATCGTTTCCAATCAATATTTCTACGCCGTTTACCTCATTATTTACATGATAAATATCGATATCATATGGGCACCCTTGATTGACAATGTCTTTTAAAGTGATAGTTATAGAAAAAATATTTTTATTATAGTCAACAGTATCATACATATTTTTCTTTCCGAAATTTTTTTCATAGATTTCGTTACTACTGTCTTCTATAAAGCCTAACTTCTGCAATTTGGGAACAATCAGTTCTTTGTTCATAGGGATAGAGAGACGTTTGGCTTCATCTCTAAAAGTCGATTTTCTCTGTTGCGCTAAACTGATTGGTATACTTGTAACATTAGGTAAAGGTGGGGGGATTTCTGGGAGTGTATTAAATTTATATTCGGAGGGATGGCATTCAAAATGAAGGAGAGGTGAATTTTTCTGCTTGGTTTTAGCAGTTTGGACATTTTGTTTTCCATTCAGGGTTAAGTTTGATTGATTTGTACATGCCGCTATAACCAGCAAACCCGCTAATACAATCAGCTTTCTATTGAATGTCTTCATTATTGATAACCTTCTTTGTACTTTTTCGATGTTCATCATCTCCTGATGCGGTTTGTAACAAATAAATCGGGTTTTATGTTGGGTGGAAATGACGATGAATTTTGTATGTTAGCTGGGTTGAGATAATGGGTAAAGAAAATGGGATAAGCGGTGGAAGGTGTGTCTGAATGGTTTGCTTTGTTTAGCGAGATATAGTGGTAACTTTAAACCAGGACGGCGTTACCTCGCCTTG
>NZ_KV838100.1:176657-194239 GCF_001838645.1 Neisseria sp. HMSC70E02
TTGTCCTGATTTAAATTTAATCCACTATAAGTGGCTTGGTAATGCGAAAGGTCGTCTGAAAACCCGATTTGGGCTTTTCAGACGACCTTTCGTTTGGGGCGGTATCAATAAACGTCGCGTTGGTAGCGTTTATCTTCGCGCATTTCGTTGAGATAGTCTTCGGCATCGTCGCGGCTGAGTTTGCCTTGGGTTTCGATGACGTCGATCAGGGCGGTTTCTACGTCGCGTGCCATGCGGGTGGCGTCGCCGCAGACGTAGAGGTGTGCGCCTTGTTGCAGCCAGTTCCAAACTTCGGCGGCGTGTTCGGCGATTTTGTGTTGGACATAGACTTTGTGTTCGCCTTGCCTGCTCCATGCCAAGTCGGCACGGGTGAGGATGCCGTCTTTGCGGTAATCGCTCCATTCGAGCTGGTAGAGGAAGTCGTCGGCGAGGCGTTGGTTGCCGAAGATGAGCCAGTTTTTGCCGTTGTCGCCGTTGGCGTCGCGTTGCTGCATGAAGGCGCGGAAGGGGGCGATGCCTGTGCCTGCGCCTATCATGATGACGGGGGTGTTGCCGTCGGCGGGCAGGCGGAAGTTGGGGTTGGGTTCGACGAAGACGCGTACTTCGCCGCCTTCTTCAAGACGTTCGCCCAGATAGCCTGAGGCTGCGCCGGTGTAGGTGTTGCCGTGGTGTTCGAAGCGGACGACGCCGACGGTCAGGTGGACTTCTTCGCCGACTTCGTCTTGCGAGGAGGCGATGGAGTAAAGGCGCGGGGTTTGGGGGCGGAACAGTTGGAACAAGGTTTGCGCGTCCAGCGGATGGGGGTGGGCGGCGAAGACGCCGACGGGCGGGGTGGTGGCGAGGTAGGCGTCCAATCGGGTTTTGTCGGCGGCTGTGGTTTTGAGTTCTTCGCTACCGGACAATTCGGCGTATTGCTGCACGAGTGCCGGCGTGTTTTGCGTGATGTCGGCGGACTCGGTCAGGACGGTGCGGATGTCGGTTTCGAGGTCGTCTGAAAGGCGGATTTTTTCTTCGCCGCTTAATTGGTGCAAATCGAGGATTTCTTGAACCAAAGCCGAATCGTTGAGCGGGAGTACACCCAATGCGTCGCCTGCCTGATAGTGCAGTCCGGAACCGGACAGGTCGATTTCGATGTGTTCTACGTCTTTCTCGGCGGAGCGGGACGTGATTTTTTGGCGGACGGACAGGGTGGCGGTATAGGGTTTGTCTTTGGTATAGACAGTACCTGCGGTTTGAGGGGCGACAGGGGTTGCAACGGATGCTGCGGCGGTTTGCGCGGCAAGCTCGGCAACTTGGGGGACGACAGCTTCTATCCAAGCATCGGCGGCGCTTTGGAACTCTAAATCGCAGATGCCCAAGTCGTTCAGACGACGTGCGCCCAGTTCGGCAAATTTGGCGTCAAAGTCTTTGCCCGCTTGGCAGAAATTGGGATAGGAAGAATCGCCCAAACCCAAGACGGCAAAAGTGAGTTTGCCCAAATCGGGGGCTTTTTTGCCGAAGACGAATTTATACAGCGGCAGGGCTTCTTCGGGCGGCTCGCCCTCGCCTTGCGTGGATGTTACCAATAACACGATGTCTTCATCGGGCAGGGTTTTGCTTTTGAAGTCCCCCGTGCTGCTCAATACGGCTTCTACGCCGGCGTTTTTGAGTTTGGCATGTAAAGATTCGGCAACGCCGCGCGCATTGCCCGTTTGCGAGGCGGATAAGACCAACACGCGTCGCGCGGGGGCGACAACGGCAGGGGCTACGGAAACACCCAAACCGCCCTCCGCCCCCTGACTTTGCGCCCAGCAGTAGCCGGAAAGCCAAGCGAGCTGTGTAGGCGAGAGGGCGGCGAGTTGTGCGGAAAGTTCGGCGGGAAGCGGATTGGCTGGAGTCATGTCGGTTCCTTTGTGCGGACGGCTGCTTGAGGCAGAGCGTTTGCCTGCGCGGCTTTAATTGTTTGGTTGAATGGTGATTTTTCTGAAAACAGTGGCGATACTGTAAACAGGTCGTCTGAAAAACGGAAAGAATGCTTGGTTTTAATTTAATGCGATTTCGTTATATTCTGGATTGGGAGAGGGGGAGAGGGTTGATATCGGTTTTCAGACGACCCGACTATAATCTTTTGAGATTTTTAAGGGGCAGCAAAAGCGCAGATGTCCATCGGACAACTAATCAAGCAGCTTATATAAAGCTGCCGTCGGAGGTAATCAGATGATTGAATTTAATGATTTCATAAAAGAAGTAAATAAAAAATTTCAAGATGAGCTATGGGCTGATTTTGAATCCAAATTTTTTGGAGATGATTTATTTATTAAAGTAGGAATAGATTTTTCTTATGGCCATCAGTTTGAACTGTATATTCAAAATGCACGCATGAATAAATCGATTGAGGAATGGACGGTAGATTTGAAGAGAAATCAAATCATATATCTGAAAGATAGGGAAATTTATTTTATAACGGATGTCGATGAAAAAATAATGGTAAAAGGGGAAAGGTTTTTTGTTAATGTTTTGACGACTATTTACCATTTGAATCCTTCTGATAGTTTGACAAATTACATAATCAACCCAGAACTGATGGATTTTCCTACTGTTTCAAATGTTACGGTAAGTAACCATTTTGAAGAGTTGCGATTGTAATAAGTGCCAGCCATGACTGACATGAAATTGAATTCGTCTCTAGGGGAAGGGATATTAAATTCAGAAAACAGCAAAAGGTCGTCTGAAAACAGTTTGGCAGTATCTGCATCCGTGTTTTCAGACGACCTTTCCTCTTGATTATGCAAACAGGAGGCGTAAAATATCAAAAAATTACATAATAAAACAAATCCCAACACAACACATCATGAACCGTCTGCTCCAACACGCATTTACCCCCAATCAAGCCACATCCATAGGTCTGCTTGCCGTAGCCTTTTGGAGTTCCGTAGTCGGATTGATACGCGCCTTGAGCCTGCACATGGGGGCGGTCGGCGGCGCGGCGGTGATGTACAGCCTTTCCACTTTGTTGCTCTTGGCTATTTTCGGATTGCCGAATTTGCGGCAGTTCAGCCGCAGCTACCTTTTCTGGGCAAGCATTTTTTTCGTCGGCTGCGAATTGTGCCTGTCTCTTTCCATCGGTTTTGCCGACAACGCACGCCAAGCGGTCGAAGTCGGTATGGTCAATTATCTTTGGCCGACGTTTACCATCATCGGCGCGGTTTGGTTTAACAAGCAGCCGGCAAAATGGTGGATAGGCATAGGCTTTGTCTTGTCGTTTGTAGGCATTGCCACCGTTTTAGGCGGTGAAGGCGGATTCTCTTTGCCCGAGATTATCGGCAACGTCCGAACCAATCCGTTCAGTTACATCATGGCATTGTTGGACGCGCTGTTTTGGGCGGCATACTGCACCCTGACCGCCAGAACCAAAGCGCAGGGCAATGCCGTCGGTTTTTTCTTCCTCCTCGTCTCCTGCATCCTGTGGGCAAAATATTTCGCAGGCGGCTACGGCAGCCTTCATTTCGATACCGGCGCCATACTTTATGCCGTTGCCGCCGCAGCCTGCATGGGATTGGGCTATGCGGTTTGGAACATCGGCATTTCATGCGGCAATATGACCGTTTTGGCAGGCGCTTCCTATTTCATTCCCATTTTTTCTGCTCTCATTTCCTCCGTCCTGCTCAATGCGCCCCTGTCTGTACAGTTTTGGCAGGGCGCGATTATGGTCTGCATCGGCTCAGGTGTGTGCTGGCTTGCGACGCAGAACTTCAGTTTCAGACGAGTCGAATAGTTTGGTTCTTGCATCAGGTTTTTTGAAAATATCAAAAAGGTCGTCTGAATATTTTCAGACGACCTTTTATTGTATTTTCAGCCAAATTTTATTTACCATTTCTTTTCATATATAGGTTAAACATGAAATTTAAATATTATATTATTTCTTTATTTTTCTCGTTGTTTTGCATTCTTTTAGCAGGTATTTTTATTGCTCCCTATGGCTTGAATTTTAAAGGTGAGGAGCAATCCTTCAATGAGGCAATAATGCTGATTTCCTCCCCTAATAGAGGAGAAAGAAAGATTAAGCTTGAAACAGGATTAAGATCATACTGGCTATCTTGTTACGGACTTGATGATTTATGTAAAATGGAAAATATAAATAAAAGATTTCCTATAACAAATGCAAAAATATTATTATTAAACTCCAATGAAACAAACTTTTTAAATGGAGTTTTAGTTTCGTATTACAAAAATGATATATTTTATTCAAACAAAAAAATAACGAAGGATGTGAATTTACTTGCAATATTAGCTTCTAACTCAGTATTTTGTTTAAAGTTGGCAGTATTCTTTTTATTACTTTCTCTTTTCTTTTTCATTAAAAGGATTTGATCAAGGCGCGTTATTCAGAAGGTACGGCATTTGGGTGGTCAGAACAAGACGGCTGATTCCTTGATAAATTCAGCAGTTTCTACAAAATCAGGGGATGGGAATGGCAAAATTTAAGCGTTATTAGCGAATGACATAAATTCCTTTTAGTCTGGGTTGTCTGTCCGGAAAGGACTGTGTGGAGATGTTCTATCCGAGTTTGCTATATAATCGCGCTATCTTTGATGAACAAACATCGTCTGAAAGAACGTCTTAATTTTCAGACGACCTAAAATAAAACCGACATACAAAGGAGCCGAACCATGTTTCACAGCATCAATGCCTATACCGGCGAAACCCTTTGCCGCCGTCCAGCGCAGAGTTATGCTGAATTTGCACAAGAATTGGCGGCGTTGAAGGTGCGCCAGCAGGCGTTTGCGCGGTTGGGCGTTATCGGGCGGACTGCTTTGCTGCAAGCTTTTGCCGAGCGTTTGGCGCAAAACAAGGAGCGGCTTGCGGAGATGGTTTGCGAAGAAGTCGGACGCTGCCTGCATGAATGCCGTGCCGAACTGGATAAATCGGTCGAACTCATCCGATATTACGTCCGCCTTGCCCCCGAGTTGCTGGCGCATAAGACCATTGCCACACAGGCGAGCCTCAGTCAGGTGCGTTTTGAGCCGTTGGGCGTTGTGCTTGCCGTCATGCCGTGGAACTATCCTGTCTGGCAGGTTTTGCGTTTTGCCATTCCAGCCCTGTGCGCGGGAAATGCTTGTGCCGTCAAACCTGCACCCAGTGTTGCGCGGGTCAGTGCTGCGCTGCTGGAACTGGTTTCAGACGACCTCCCGTTGATTGGCGCATGGTTAAATAACGACGATACGTTGAAAGCCATTGAAGACACTGATGCGATGGCGTTTACCGGCTCGACACAGACCGGCCGCCTGCTCGCCGCCCATGCGGGAATGTACCTCAAAAAAACCGTCCTCGAACTCGGTGGCAGCAACCCTTTCATTGTCATGCCTGATGCGGATATTGAACGTGCCGCCGTCGAAGCTTGTTATTCGCGTTTCCGCGACGCGGGTCAGTCTTGCAACGCAGCCAAACGAATCGTCGTTACCGAAGCCGTTGCCGACTGCTTCATTCCCCTGTTCCTTGCCGAATGCGCCAAATTGCAAACGGGCGATCCCAAAGACCCTGCGACCACGCTTGCCCCGCTGCACCGCGAAGACTTGCGCGCAAACGTACATGCTCAGGTACAGGACGCAGTCGCAAACGGCGCAGAGGTTTTGACGGGCGGTTTCATTCCCGAAGGAAAAGGCTGGTTTTACCCCGCCACCGTGTTAGACAAAGTGAATCCCGACTGCCGCGTTTGGAATGAGGAGGTTTTCGGGCCGGTTGCCATGATTTTGCGGGCGAAGGATGAGGAACACGCCGTCGCCCTTGCAAACGATACGCCCTACGGATTGGGCGCCAGTATTTATACCGCCGATACCTGCCGCGCTTGGGCGTTTGCCGAAAAAATCCAAGCAGGCTCGGTCTTTATCAACCGCCACACCAGCAGCGACCTGCGCCTTCCCTTTGGCGGCGTCAAGGCTTCCGGTTACGGACGGGAACTGTCTGAATTCGGGTTGTATGAATTTGTGAACGTGAAAACGTATTGGCAGAAATAAGGATGGATTGAAAAAGGTCGTCTGAAAACGCCGGGATTGTCTATGTTGCGTTTTCAGACGACCTTTTTATCGTGTGCAGAGAGATAGCGGACTGACTTAACACTTATTACGCTATCGCTGCGCGTCAAGCATCCACTGTAAAGAACAAGGTTTCTTGTTTTAAAGCATTGCCGTCGGCATCGGTCAAATCGGCGTGTGCTGCGGAAAATTTGATAACCGCAAGACTCAGGCTGCCGGTATCGGTCAGCGCGGTATTGATGATTTGTCCGGCTTCTTCGCCTCCGTTTTGAACGGTAACGCCTGCGGCTTCCAACGAATCGCCCCGCAAAACCGCCAGTCCGCGTTTGACTTGTCCGCGATATTGGGCGCGGGCGATGATTTCCTGTCCAGGATAGCAGCCTTTTTTGAAATGTACGCCGCCGATGATATGTTGGTTGAGCATTTGGGCAACGGCAGTTTCTTTGGTTGCCGTCGAAATCCAAGCGTAGCCGCTGCGGATTTCGTGCAGATTCCAAGCGTTTTCGGCTGCCGCGTCATATTCGGGCAGAAGCCCGGCTTCGCCGATTTTCAGACGACCTGAATGGGGCAGGGTAATGGTGTATACCCCGTTGTCTGCTTGGGCAGGAAAGGATAGGGCAGGTTCGGCTGCGGGAGAGGGGGAGGCAGTTTCGTCCAGCTCGCCTGCGACGGCAAAATCGGGCAGCGGTTCAAAGATGACTTTGGCTCTCAGGACAAACATGCGCAACCGTTTGACAATGGCTTCGGTCAAATCCTGCGCCATAATCAGCAGCAAGTCTTCTCCTCGGTTGAGGACGATCATATTTGCCAGCACGCGCCCTTTCGGGGTGTTGTAAGTGGCATAACACGCGGTATTTTCGTTCAGATGGTTGATGTCGTTGGATAATTGGCCGTGAAGAAAGGAGGCTCTGTCCTCCCCGCTGACTCGGACGACACCAAAAAATGGCAGGCGGGTTTGCATGTGGAATCCTTTGTCGGGTAGCAATGGAATAGTTCGATATTATAAGAACAAACGCTTGATGAAAAAAGCCGTTGAGTATAAGAAAAGCATACAGAGGTCGTCTGAAAAGGTTTCAGACGACCCATTTTGTTCTGATTAAAAGGAAAATCGGCTAAAATGACGGCGCTTTTTCTTTAGGATAGAGAGTGATTTCAAGATGATTCAGTTATACGGCATTCCCAATTGCGATACGGTGAAAAAAGCCCGCAAATGGTTGGAAGAACATGGCGTTGATTTTCAATTTGTGGATTTTAAAAAGAGCCCGCCGCAAGTTGACACGATAAGCAAATGGTTGGAGCAGATACCGCTGGAGGTTTTATTGAACAAACGCGGTATGACGTGGCGCAAACTGGATGGGCAAGCCCAAGCCGCTGCGGCTAACGCCGATGGCGCGGTTCGATTGATGGCGGAACAGCCCAGCATCATCAAGCGGCCGGTTTTGGAAAAAGAAGGGCGGTTTTTCGTCGGCTTTTCCGAAGAAAACTATCAAGAAATTTTTTCAAAATAACACGATACGGCGGGATGGGGTCGTCTGAAAAATAAGTAGGGACAGCGTTCTGCCAAGAGTGCATAACAAGGCAAAACGCGCTACAATGCGCGTTTGCTATTTTAATCATTACGTCTTCAGATAATATGTTCCATACCGTTGAAAAATATAAAACTCCGGCCCAGATTTTGTTGGGTCTGATTGCGCTGACCTTCGTCGGCTTCGGTGTCAGCACGGTTGCTGCGCCCGGCTCTGATTTTATCGTCAAAATAGGGGATGAAAAAATCAGTGAGTATTCTTTGAATAATGAGTTGCAAGGTGAGCAGCTTCAGGGCCAAAGCCCGTCGCGGGGAGCCGTATTCCAATCTTTGGTTCAACGCGCCTATCTGAAGGAAGGTGCCAAGCTGATGGGCGTGGAAGTTTCCCAAGAGCAGCTTAAACAACTGATCGTGGATGATCCTAACTTTCACGATCAAAACGGTAAATTCAGCCAACAGATTTTTTCAAACTTCCTGAGTCAACGCCATATGACGGAAGACCAGTTTGTCGCCGACATCCGCGAACGGTATGCGTTGCAAAGTTTGATCAATTTGGTGCAAAACGGTGCGATTATCAGCGATGCGCAAGCAGAGCAGCTGATTAAGCTGACTCAGGCGACCCGCGATATCCGTTCAGTAACATTCAATCCTGAAGCCTTTGTTTCTCAAGTAAAAGTCGATGATGCCGCACTGAAGGCATATTATGAGGCGCACAAAAAAGATTATCTGATTCCACAAGGCGTGAAATTGGAATACATTGCCCTGAGTGCCAAAGATTTGGCGGACAAACAGACCGTCAGCGAAGACGAAGTGAAAAAAGCATTTGACGAGCAGGCGCCCCATCTTTCGCCCCGCCGTGAAATTGCCCACATCTTCTTCCCGGTTCCCCAAGATGCCGATGAAACGGTACGCGCGGCAATCAAAGCCGAAGCAGACAAAGTTGCGGCAGAGCTGAAAGCCAAGCCGGCTGATTTTGCTGCGCTGGCGCAAAAATATTCAAAAGACACTACGTCTGCTTCCAAAGGCGGCAACTTAGGCTATCTGTCTAAAGACGGCGGCTTGGGGGCGGATTTGGAAAACGTGGCGTTCTCGCTGCCTAAAGGCGGAATCAGCGATGTGGTTCAAACACCGGTCGGCTACGATATCGTCCAAGTTTTGAATATCGAAGACAAAGTGTCTTTAGAACATGAAAAAGCCCGTATCGAAGCCGATTTGAAGCTGAAAAAAGCTGCTTCCGAATTTAATTCGGCCAAAGAAAAGCTTTCTGAAGAAGCATTTAATACGCCGACTTCCCTGGCGGATGTCGCTAAAAAAACAAATCTGAAACTGGAAAGCCTGGATCAAGATTGGTTGACTCAAGCCAACGGTAAAGCAGCAGGTTTGCCCGATGCATTGATTAATGCTGCGTTCAGTGAAGATGTGTTGAAGAAAAAACACAATTCCGATTTGATTTCCATGGACAAAGATACGGTTTGGGTTATTCGTGTCAAGGAAGTCAGGGAAGAAAAAACCGCGCCTTTCGCTGATGTTCAAGAAGAAGTGCGTTTGGCTTATCTGCGCAGCGAAGCCGCAAAACTGGCCGATAAAAAAGCCAAAGAAGCCATCGAGGCTTTGAAGGCAGGCAAGGCAGTTGACTTGAAATGGTCGGAAGTATCGAAATTGAGTGCGCAAGATGCACGCCGGACCATGGCACCCGAAGCGTATAACGAACTGATTAAAGCCCGTCCGCAAAATGGCAAACCTGCATACGCCATGCTGCTGGAAGGCATGCCGGCTCCTGTAATTGTTGAAGTACAAAATATTGCCGCGCCGGAAAATATCGCTTCCCAAGTACCTGCTGCCAAACAAATGCTGGCGCAACAGCAGTCTGCCAACATTTTTGACGCATTGCTGCGTTATTTCAGCAAGGAAATCAAGCGCGAGCAAGGTGCGCAAAAAGTTGATAATTCAGCAGAGTAAGCAGGTGATGAACAGGTAGGCAGCAATGATGGCAAACATGATTGCCCGTCTGCCTTAAACAGAATCAAACGGTCGGAGAAAATCCGACCGTTTTCATTATATAATCAGCCTTTCTTGCCCCATCAATATATAGTGATTTCACTACTATACACATCCCGATTTTCCTTATTTTTCGGTTAGAGGTCGTCTGAATACCATGAGCAAAGCTCCCGATGCTTTTACGCGGCTGATTAATGCCTTGAAAATTCTACCCAATGTCGGTCCCAAATCCGCGCAGCGCATGGCGCATCAATTGCTGCAAAGCAAGCGGGAGCAGGCGCAGGAGTTGGTTGATGCTTTGCAATACGCATTAAAGCAAGTCCAGCATTGCAGGATGTGCAACACATTTTGCGAAGGGAGTGTGTGTGATATCTGTTCTGACGAATCGCGCGACAAACGCCGCCTGATGATCGTCCATATGCCGGCAGATGTTTCCAATATGGAAACTGCCAATTGCCATGACGGTTTGTATTTTGTGCTGATGGGGCAAATCAGTCCCACGCAAGGGATGGATGTGAGCGCCATCGCATTGGACAAACTGGTGGTAAGGTTGCAGAACGCTGATGTCGAAGAAATCATCATTGCAACAAACTTTACTGCCGAAGGAGATGCGACGGCGTATGTGTTGGCAGAATTGTTTAAAAACCTTCCATACAAAGTCAGCCGTCTTGCCAGAGGCATCCCTTTGGGTGGGGAGCTGGAATATGTCGATGCTGGAACTTTGGCGCAGGCCGTTTATGAAAGGCGCGCAATCAAGGAATAAACAATAAGGTCGTCTGAAAACGCGTTTCAGACGACCTTATTTCAAACAAAGCCGGTTTATTTGCAGCTTACGCCTTGAATTTGCGGAGTGTCGCCGCTGCCTACTTTAAAGGCACATTTGGTGGCGCTGCTGCCGGACACGGTGACGACACCGCTGCCTGCGGTCAGGCTGACCGGTTCTTTAACACCCATGCCGACTGCGGTTGCGGCAAGTTTTTGCACGTCGGCAGCGGAATAGGACGTATTGTTTGAACTGATTTTAATCTCCTTAGCCGCATACGCATTTGCACTGAATGCCAATCCGGCAGCGGCAACGGATAATGCTAAGAATTTTGTGATGTTCATTAATGGTTTTCCTTTTTGATGGCGGTAAACTTTACCGCGATTTCAGAATAAGGCCGAATAGATGATTGTGCAAGTTTTTCGACCGATTTTACGGTAGCCCTGAATAAGAAGACTTTGGTTTACAAATTGCGATGTCTCTATTCTCGGTCGTTTCGGCGTATTCAGACGACCTGTCGGTTTTACGGTACAATAGGCGTTTTTTGACAAACGGATGAGGCATATAAATGGCTTCTTTAGAGACTTGGATAGGACTGCGCTATTTGCGGGCAAAAAAACGCAATGGCTTCATGTCGTTTATCACCGTCATTTCTATTGTAGGTATTGCACTCGGTGTGATGGCTTTGATTGTCGTATTGTCTGTCATGGCGGGCTTTCAGAGAGACATACGGGGGCAGCTTTTGAAAGTGGCTCCTCATGCCGAAATGGGTTATTACGATAACGGCAACGGTAAAAGCTGGGAGAGCCTACGCGAGATTATTAAAGGACGCAAAGAGGTGCTTCAGTCGGCACCTTATGTTTCAGGACAGGCATTGCTGGCAAATGCGGGTGAGGTCCAAGGTGTTCAAATCCGCGGGATTTTGCCTGATGAAGAAAAAAAGATCGTTGAATACAGTAAAGAAATGCCTGTTGGCAGTTTTGATGATTTGAAGCCGGGCGAATTCGATATTATTTTGGGGCAGGATTTGGCTGAGACTTTGGATGTAAAGGTTGGTGAAAAAATCACTGTCGTTACACCTGAAGGCAACGTGACGCCTGCCGGTGTCGTACCTCGTCTGAAACAATTTAAAGTTGTCGGCTTGGTCAAAACCAAAATCCATGAATTGAACAATTCTCTGGCATTGACGCACATGAAAGACGCCCAAGTCTTGTACCGCCTAGATGAAAATGCGGCAGGCTTGAGATTGAAACTTGCCGATCCGATCAACGCGCCGTCGTTCACCGAAACACTGCTGCCGAAAAATCTGCAAGAAGAAGTATGGTTGCGCGATTGGACATACACCAACCGCAGTTATTTCGAGGCCGTAGAAATGGAGAAAAGGGTGATGTTCATCATTCTGCTGCTGATTGTTGCCGTAGCCACCTTTAACTTGGTTTCTTCTTTGGTCATGGCGGTTACGGAAAAACAAGCTGATATTGCCATTTTGAGGACTTTGGGTGTCTCCCCGGGCAGCATTATGAAAATTTTTATGGTGCAGGGCGTATTTGCCGGCTTTTTCGGCACCTTGACCGGTGTGATTACCGGTGTCACGCTGGCTTTGAACGTGGGCAGTATTGTCAAACAGTTAGAGAGTTGGTTTGGTTTCCAATTCATCAAATCACAAGTTTATTTCATCGATTATATCCCGAGTGATGTCAGTGTTCATGATGTTGTGCTGATTGCCTGCATTTCCCTGATTTTGTCGTTTATCGCTACGCTGTATCCAAGCTGGCGTGCTGCAAGAACCCAACCGGCGGAGGCTTTGCGCTATGAATAAAGTAGTTTTGAAATGCGATAATGTCAGTAAAAGCTACAAAGACGGTCAATTGAATGTCAACGTTTTGAATCAGTTGAGGCTCGAAGTGCTCGAAGGTCAAAGCGTCAGCATTATCGGTTCGTCCGGTAGCGGCAAATCGACCTTGATGCACATTTTGGGCGGTTTGGATAAGCCGACTTCCGGCAGCGTGGTACTGATGGGGCAGGATTTGAGTCAGTTGGGACAGAAACAACTGGGTCTGCTGCGCAATCAGTATTTGGGTTTCGTGTACCAGTTCCACCATTTGCTGCCTGAATTTTCCGCTTTGGAAAACGTCATGATGCCGCTTTTAATCGGCAAGATGAAAAAAGCCGAAGCAGAACAGCGTGCGGTTGAAATGTTGGAAAAAGCGGGTTTGAAAAAGCGCATACAACACCGCCCCAGCGAGCTTTCCGGTGGCGAACGTCAACGTGCCGCCATTGCGCGCGCGCTGGTAACACGTCCCAAATGCTTGCTTGCTGACGAGCCGACAGGCAATCTTGACCGTAAAAATGCGCAAAATGTACTGGATATGATGCTGGATCTGAAATCCGAGTTGAATACAAGCCTGATTGTGGTCACGCATGATGACGAGTTGGCAGTCCGCTTTGAGCGGGTCATGCTGATGCACGACGGACGCTTGGAAGAGCAGTAACTATTCGGCAAATACGCAAAGGTCGTCTGAAAAAGTAATTGATGCTTTTCAGACGACGGCGGATTCGCATTTGAAGTGCAACTTTCCATAACAGAAAAAGGCCGGTATGCGGTAGCATACTGGCCTTTCCTGCAATGCAACACATTAACATTCTTATCCGCCCAAGAAAAACACTTGGTTACGAAACGCCAAGTGTTTTATTTTTGAATCTGTTCCAACCACTGTTGCACTTGAAATCCGAATCCAAGGTCGTCTGAAAACTGAATGCCCCTTGAAGTTGAATTCATCCGCTATACATACCCAATACTTGGGAGGAAGATTCAAAAAAAGCTGCTATGGAAAGGGCAGCTTTTGTCCGGTTTGGCGGAAACGGTGGGATTCGAACCCACGGAGGATTTGCACCCTCAGCGGATTTCGAGTCCGCTGCATTCAGCCTCTCTGCCACGTTTCCGTAGAATAAAGTAAAACCAAATAAAAATGCTGTTGGCTGGGCTTCACTTCATTTTTATTTGGCTTTTCTATTTTCAAGAAATGGCGGAAGCGGTGAGATTCGAACTCACGGAGGGCTATCAACCCTCGACGGTTTTCAAGACCGTTGCATTAAACCGCTCTGCCACGCTTCCGTTTCTTGAAGCCGAAATAATAATGAAATTTGTCGGGTTTGCCAAGCGAAATTTTCAGGTGAATATTTAGTTTTTTGTTTTTACTTGGTTTGTTCTTTACGCATGAACACCCATTCGGACTCATTTGACGCTGCTGCGTTAAATGCGTAGCCTTCGTAATCGAAATTTTTCAGCATTTCAGGGTTGGTAATATTATGTTCCGCCGCGTAGCGTACCATCAGTCCGCGCGCGCGTTTAGCGTAGAAGCTGATGATTTTGTATTTGCCGTTTTTTTCATCTTTGAAAACGGGAGTAATCAGGCGGGCTTTGAGTTTTTTAGTGTTGACGGATTTGAAATATTCTTGCGAAGCGAGGTTAACCAATATGTCGCTGCCTGCTTGGGCAAGGGTGTCGTTCAGCAGGTCGGTGATGATGTCGCCCCAAAATTCATACAGGTTCTTACCGCGTGTGTTGGCAAACGCCGTTCCCATTTCCAAACGGTAGGGCTGCATCAAATCCAGCGGGCGCAGGACGCCGTAGAGACCGGAAAGCAGGCGGACATGTTGTTGCAGATATTGGATTTGTTCGGGCTTGAGGGTGTCTGCGGCGATACCTTCGTAAACGTCGCCGTTGAACATAAAGACTGCCTGTTTGGCGTTTTCAGGGGTAAACGGCGTATGCCATTCGGCGTTGCGCTCGGCGTTTAAGAGGGCGATTTTGTCGGAAACATGCATCAGCTCGGCGATTTGCTGCGGGGCGAGTTCACGCAATTGGCGCATTAGGATTTCGGCTTCAGCCAAGAGGTCGGGTTGGGTGAATTCTTTGATGGGCGCAGGGTCTTTTTCATTGAGGTTTTTGGCGGGGGAAAGGACGAAGAACATGATGGACTCGAAGAGGTGATAAACAGCGGCATTGTAGGTTTAAAATGTTTTATGGGCAAGTTTGATAAGTGAAGTAAATGCCGTTATAGCAAAGGCTGTTTGAATGGAATTTAAAAGGTCGTCTGAAAACTCGGATTTGAGGTTTTCAGACGACCTTTTATTGAACTGCCACTTTATTCAGCGATACAGGGAAACGATGGTTTCGGCGGCTTTGACGCAGCTGTCGACATCGGCGACCAAGGCGATGCGGACGTAGCCTTCGCCTGGATTGCCCCATTCGGTATCGCGGGCGAGGAAGCGGCCGGGGAGGACTTGGATGGCGGCTTTTTGCCAGAGATTTTTGGCAAATGCCAAATCGTCGCCATCGGGGACTTTCAGCCAGATGTAGAATGATGCGTCGGGCAGTTTGACATCGAATGCCTGCTGCAAAATGGGGATGACGCGGTCAAATTTTTCCTGATACAGGCGGCGGTTGGCGATGACGTGTTCTTCGTCGTTCCATGCGGCGATGCTGGCGCGTTGGACGGGGATGCTCATTGCGCTGCCGTGGTAGGTGCGGTAGAGCAGGAAGTTTTTAAGCAATTCGGCATCGCCCGCGACAAAACCGGAGCGCAGTCCGGGGACGTTGGAGCGTTTGGAGAGGCTGGTGAACATGACGATATTGCGGTTGCTGCGCCCTAATTGCGCCGCCGCCTGTAAGCCGCCTATGGGTTTGTTGCCGTCGAAATAGATTTCGGAATAGCATTCGTCGGAAGCGATGATGAAACCGTATTTGTCTTGCAGATCAAAGATTTCTTGCCAGTCTTCCAGTTGCAGGACGCTGCCGCTGGGGTTGTTGGGCGAGCAGACGAACATGACTTTGGTGCGTTGCCATACGTCTTCGGTAATGCTTTTCCAATCGGGCTTGAAGGACGGGGCAGGGCAGTTGGCAAAACGGATTTCGCCGCCGCCGAGAATGGCTGCGCCTTCGTAGATTTGGTAGAACGGGTTGGGGCTGAGGACGACGGGTTTGAGGTCGTCTGAAACGGGGTTTAAGACGGTTTGAACGAAGGAAAACAAGGCTTCGCGGCTGCCGAGTACGGGCAGGACTTCTGTATCGGGGTTGACGGTCAGTCCGTCGTAACGGCGTTGCAGCCAGTCGGCACAGGCCTGACGCAGCTCGGGCAGACCTGCGGTCAGGGGGTATTTTTCCAGTTCGTGCAGTGAGGCGGTCAGCGCATTGGTGATGACTTCGGGGGTAGGGTGTTTCGGTTCGCCGATATGCAGGTGGACGGGGGCGACGCCTTCGGGAGGGTTAACGCCCTGCATGGCTTCGCGCAGGCGGGCAAACGGATAGGGTTGGAGCTGGTCGAGTAGTGGGTTCATGGGTGTTCCAAATGTCTATCGAGACGGTCATCTTAGCATTTTTTATGCGGATTTTGTTGACAATGTGTGCAGGAAAAGGGAAGACGCGTTGGGAAAAGGTCGTCTGAAAATCGGTTTCAGACGACCTTTTTTGAGCATTACGCGATTTGCAGGCAAAATATAGTGGATTAACTTTAAACCAGTACGGCGTTACCTCTCCTTACCCTGATTTAAATTTAATCCACTAAAAAAGGGCACATTGAAATATACCCTTTTTTAGCGTTCATCTGCGGATATGAATTATTTGGCTGTTGCGGGAAGAGCGCCGTTGAGCAGATATTGGATGGTTTCTTGCACCGTGCGGATGGCGTTGCCAAACGGCAGCGGGTCTTTACCTCGGAAAAACAAGCCTTTATCGACTTCGCCACGGAAGGCGGCGGAGAGTTGGATGTCAATGCAGAATTGTCCGGCTTTGGCCAAACCGTCGCGCAGGCCGCAGCTGGTCAGACAGTTCAAGCCTTGAGTACAGCGACGCGGGTCGGCTTTGGCATTGGCTTGCAGCTTGGATTCGCGTTTGATGTAGCTGTCTAGGAATTTGGTGCGCACACCGCGTGCGGGCAGTCCGGCGACGGACATAAATTCGACAACATGCTCGGTTTCTGCGCCTGCCAGCGTTTTTTTGAAGTTGATGTGGGCATCGCCTTCTTCGGTAACCGCAAACGCCGTGCCGATTTGGACGGCGGACGCACCCCAGTTTTTCAGGGCAGTTTTGACTTTTTCAAAGTTCGCCATGCCACCGGCGAGGATGAGCGGGATTTTTTCACTTTCAAGACCTAAGTTTTTGAATACTTCGAAAGTTTCTTCGATGACGCGTTTGAATTCAAACTTGGCATCGTTCACACCTGCCACGCTTGCCGCGCCCAAGTGTCCGGCAGCGTGTGCAGGATGTTCGATAACGATGGCGTCGGGCAAAACGCCTTTTTTCATCCAGCGTTTCAATACGATACCGATACCGCGCGATTCGGACAAAATCGGGAACAAGGCGACATCTTTGTGATAACCCTCGGTCATTTCGGGCAAATCCAGCGGCAATCCCGCGCCCATCACAATCGCGTCCGCACCTGATTCGCAGGCTTGGCGGACATAGGCGGCGTGGTCTTTGACGGCTTTCATGACGTTGACAGCAATCATGCCTTTGCCGTTTGCGTCGGCTTTGGCTTTTTGGATTTCGCGGTCAAGCGCAGTGCAGTTGAGTCGGGTGTATTTTTCTTCGCTCGGATTGATTTTGGATTCGGCGAGCAGGTCGTCATGCAGGTGGCGCAAATCGACGCTGGCGATGGTGCCAACGCCGTTTTCGCGGGCGACCGCGCTGGAGAGTTTCGATGCGGAAACGCCCACGCCCATTCCGCCTTGGACGACGGGAATCAATGATTTGCCACGGATGAGCAATGGGTCGAAGTTGCTTTGCATGTATGGGTTCCTTGATGGTTGCGGGAGCGGGCTGATATTGGCAGACCGGCTTTGCTGGATTTTTGAAAATTTATTTTTAATCAATGGGTAAGGTTTGTTTTTTTACTGAACCTGATGATATTGGGCTGCTTGTATCTCAGGTTTTAGTAATTATACTCTAAATGTGGACAAAAATTAGAGTATCAATACAGTTTTTGCAAATTAAATTTGAAAAGTATTGTTAACTAAGAAATATTTTTTCGGGTTAGGTCGTCTGAAAGATTGATTTATCGAAGGTTCACTCAGGTACGGAGATTGTTAGCAGAGGTGTTCATATTATGTTAGAAGCCTGTACTTCCGATACTGGGCGTATCTATACCGGCAGCGAAAAATCAGAAAGCCGGACAATCAGTGGCAGCGTAACCAATCAAAATAGCCTGAACATGACGCTTAATGCTTTGGACTTGCAGAGTTTGTATAGTAAATTAACTTTAAACCAGTACGGCGTTGCCTCGCC